>PBOG01000099.1 GCA_002724245.1 Planctomycetaceae bacterium | reverse complement strand
CCGCCGCAATCGTCTTGCTCGTAACCTCAACTCCGGCCGGCAAACCAGCAACGGTCAATTCGATCGAACCCTGGTATCCCTGCCGGTTCACCTGGACTTCGATCAACTGGCCGGCGCCAGCTGGAATGTTGACTCGGTCTGTGGAAAGGGCCAGCTGAAAATCAGGCCGCCCCAAGTCCTGTATGGAAACGCGATACACGAACGTATCACCGCCTCGTTTTTGCAGATCGACGAGCGCCACATGAATCTTGTCCGTTCCCGCGGGAACCGTGAAATCCAAGCCGGGATCCGACGTCGCCGGTCGGTCGTCATTACTGGCCAATTGCTTGCCATCCACAGAACGGATCATCAAGACACCGTCCAGCGGAGAGCCCGCACGGCGGGCGCGGACATCAAATCGCAATTTGGATCCGGGAGTCACCGGAAGCACAAACTGATCTTCCTCGCCTGGCGTCGTTAAGCGTCCATTGACTGCTACTGGCGCGGCAGTCAACTCCTGCAGCGCTCCGTCGTCCTGCTGCTGTTCAAGCAACTCGGCATGATCACTGACCAGTACTGGCGGAAACGCACCTGTAAATTGACGCGACTGTTCCACCCGCGCCGGCCGGGGGCCTGCTTGGCTGGCGTCGACGGTCGCCGACACAGGATCACTCCGGCCAACCGTGAGCAATTGTAACGCTGCCGGTTTACCCAACTGGACCCCCAGCGGGAACACCAAATCCGCGTTCTGGAGATCGCCCACTTTCAAACGGAAAAAACGATCTGCACCACCGCGAAACTGACGATCGTGCAACACGATCGTGTACTCACCATCTTCTGTTAACTCCGCAGCACAGCGGGCATCCCCTGCCAACAACGGTCGCGGCGGAGACCAGGCAAACTGGGTCCCGCGGGCATTTAATAAACGAACAACCGGGTCCAGCACCGAACCCAAGCGACGTGCTTCAACATCAATCGCAACACGTTGGCCGCGTTTTCCAGAAAACCGAATCCGTAAACTCTGGTTCGCCACTACGGCTCCGCTGAGCGCAGCCGGCAACGTCTGCAGCGTCTCCTGAAACAAAGACTGGGGTAAATGGTCAACACCAACCGGTTGTGGATTGGAAATCCCGGAATCGGTGGCTACCCGCAACTGATAAATACCTACGGGCACCTCCTCGCCGAGCACGATCTCAATCTCCACGCGCGCAGCAGTACCACCCGGCTGCAGCTCCTGGGATGTGACCGGAAACGGCAAGACAATTTGCGGATTGGGGAGCAATTCACCACCATCAATAACAATCCGAGTAGGCCCGGCAATTCTCAGCCCGTGTACGGACAACTTCGAAATAGACGGCGCACCAGAGACCCGGTCCGCGACCGCAGTGAATGCGAGCATACCCAAGAAAAGACAACTCAACAGACGTAACGGTAGCGTCCTGGAATTCATGATGGGCCTTTCGTGTCCACAGCGCAGCAGTAGTACGCCTCCCCGAGAGAGCGGGGCAGTGGCAGTTCGGACAACAGAGGTGTTCAGCGATTCCATGCGTCTGAGACCCGCGATTCCCACGCGGTCAGCCAGCGGTCGGTGTCTGCCAGCGTTAATCGAAGGGGTTTTCTTCCGCAGGTGCCTGAGGCTTGGCAGCCGGGGCGGGTTTGGCCGGAGCAGCAGCTTCCTCCTCCGGAGTATCAAAAGGATTGCTCGGCTCGGCAGCCGGTTTCTCGGCAGCCGGTTCGGCAAACGGATTCGCGACTGGCTTGTCTGGGTTCACCGCAGCGTCTACCTCTGCGGCCGGCGCGGCGCCACCAAACGGATTGACGGGTAGCAGTTCTTCCAGCTCACTTCCCAATTGTTCAGCCGAAGGTACCAGTCCCTCTACTCCAGCGGCCCTGGAAAAAGCACGCAGTACTGCGCCCAGCGGATTACCACCACTCGCCGCAGCTGGAGCCGCTGCCGCGGGCTGCTCGACCGGCGCTGGTTTGGCCACATCACCAGGACCATCAGCCGGCTCCCCAAATGGGTTTGCCTCTGCCGGCTGGGCGGCGTCTGCATCATCGGCTGGATCCCCAAACGGGTTTGCCTCTGCCGGCTGGGCAGCGGGCGCCGGCCTGGCGGCATCTGCGTCATCGGCAGGGTCGTCTCCAAACGGGTTTGCCTCTTCCGCTTTGGGAGCCACAGCCGGTGCGGGTTCCTGATTGCCACGCGGAATCACGCCGGTACCGACCGCCGCCGGTTTCGCCGTGGCGCCTGCTTCGACAGCGGCACCGGTCAAGCCCGCACCGCCATCAGCAAAAGGATCGTTTGCGGCTTTTTCCTTGATCTCGATAGCAGGCTCTGCGGCACCTGGTCCAGGTGCCGCTTTTCGTACGACTTTGGCCTCATTGCGAACCAGATCTTCATAACGCTGCTTTTCTCTCGCGAGTCGCTTCTGCAAAACGGTAAGCCGCGCCTGCAAACGTGCCCGCTCAATCATGACGCGTGCTTCTCCTTGCACCCGTTCCAATGACTTGGAAATCGGAAACTTCTGGCGAATCGCATTCGCCTCACGTGCTGCCCCGGCATGGAAGTCCTGTTGTGCGGACTGTTTGTCGCCCTGCTGGTAACTCACCATCCCTCGAAAATAGTGGCAGCATGGATTCTGGAAGCCCGCCTCAATCACCTCGGAGAAAGCGCCGTGCGCGGCTTCCCATTGACCCGCATAGTACGCATGCAAACCTTGACTGTAACGCTCGTTCAGTTGATTCGCCTTGACTTGTGCAGCTCCAGCGGAGGTACACAGCAGAGTCACGCATGCCACCATCACGGCGGTTCGAATCCTGGCCATTGGGAAATACTCCTGACGGAACGAGAAAAGAGCCATCAGCCCAGTCGGTAGAGCCATCAGCCCAGTCGGCAGAGCTATCGCTCCCAGCCAGTCGCCTCACGGAGGCGCAAAGCTAGACCTGCGATACGCTTATGCTAGTCCGCTCGGCAATCAGACGCAAGCGAACGAGGCTAAAACAGCTGCCTCTCCAGTGGCCCACGTGTCAATCAATTACATGGTACCGAATTTGGCGACCAGATCAGCAGTCCGCGAGCTGTAACCCCATTCGTTGTCGTACCAACTGACCACTTTGGCCAATGTTCCTTCCCCGCCCAGCACCTGCGTAAAATCAGCAGCAAAGATCGAGCTGTGGGGATCATCGATGATGTCCGACGAGACCAGTGGATCCTCGGAATAGCTGAGAATCCCCTGTAAAGCGCCGTTGGCCGCCTGCTGAATCGCAGCGTTGATATCGGCTGCAGATACGGCGCGACCCAAATTCACGGTCAAGTCCACTACACTCCCGGTGGCCACCGGAACCCGCATCGCAATGCCGGTCAACTTGCCGTCCAATTCGGGAATCACCAGACCGACGGCTTTGGCCGCACCCGTCGATGTTGGAATAATATTCTGCGCCGCCGCTCGTGCTCGATAGGGGTCGCTGTGGGGTACGTCTTGCACCTGCTGGTCGTTGGTGTAGGCATGCACCGTTGTCATCAGACCCGACTCGATTCCAAACGAGTCATTCAACACTTTCGCGACCGGAGCCAGGCAGTTCGTTGTACAACTGGCATTGGAAACGCACTTCATATCGGCGGTCAAAAGGTGGTCATTGACACCCAGTACGACCGTGAGATCAGCCCCATCCTTGGCGGGTGCACTTAATACAACCTTGCCTGCCCCAGCCACCAGATGCGAATCGTAACCAGGTTTGGCATCGGTCGAGCGGGCAGTAAAAATACCAGTACTCTCGATCACCACATCGACACCCAGATCACCCCAGGGCAGTTGTGCCGGATTGCGTTCCGAGAGCACGCGAATGCGGCCGTCATTGACAATTAAATGGTCATCATCGTAACCCACGGTACCCGGAAAACGGCCGTGGACCGTGTCGTATTTGAGCAGAGTCGACAGCATCCGGTTATCCGTCAGGTCGTTGATGGCAACCACCTCGAACTCATCGCTCCGAGCCGCCAGGTTCCGGAACGTCAACCGACCAATTCGACCAAATCCATTGATTGCCACACGTATTGCCACGTTCACTTCTCCCGTACCCTGACGATCTGCGAGCCCCTCCCGCGCGGGTCTACCGCTGCGTGGAAACGTCGAATTATACTGGCCACCAACCGGCTCAACAACCGACGGCAACATGCTGGCCAACCCGCGAGGTGCATGCCGAAACCCCTGCTGGCAATATGGTCCAACAATGCGGATCTTAGCACTGGAACCCTATTACGGTGGCAGTCATCGGGCCTTTCTCGATGGCTGGTCCCAGCGCAGTCGGCACCGTTGGACACTCCTCACGCTACCGGCACACCACTGGAAATGGCGGATGCGGCACGCCGCAGTCACGCTGCGCGCACAGATCCACGACCTCGGTACGCCACTCGACGCCTGGGATCTGGTGTGGTGCAGCGACATGTTAAACCTCGCCGAATTCAAAGGCCTGCTTCCTCCCGAGGTCGCCAGACTCCCGGCCATCGCCTATTTCCATGAAAACCAGTTGACCTATCCGGTGCAGGTCGAGGATGCCCGCGACCTCCATTTTGGCATCACCAATTTTCTGACCGCACTGGCGGCCGATGCGGTCTGGTTCAACTCGACCTTCCATCAAAATGATTTCCTGGGTGCCCTGGACATTATCTGGAAACAGATGCCTGACCGACCACCACGGCGCGAGGTCAAGGAAATCCGAGACAAATCGCAGGTTTTTCCACCCGCAGTGGGAGAATTTCCGCCACGTGGGGTACGGCAGCCCGGACCGCTACGGATTGTGTGGGCTGCCCGTTGGGAACACGACAAGAATCCCGGCACGCTGTTTGCTGCACTAAAACAACTGCTCGACCGAAACATCGACTTTCAGATCAGTATCCTGGGAGAGTCTTTCCGCGAAACCCCGGCCATTTTCGCCGAAGCTCGGGACTGGCTGGCAAGTCACATCAAACACTGGGGGTTCCTGTCGACCGCGGACTACCGGCAGGCGCTCGGCGAGGCAGATGTCTTTGTTTCCACGGCCCATCACGAGTTCTTTGGGATCTCCGCCGTCGAGGCGATGACGGCCGGTGCATATCCAGTCCTGCCCAATCGCCTGGCCTATCCGGAACTGCTCACGGGACTGTCAGAGCAACAGAAAAACCGGTTCCTGTACGATGGCACGGTACCGCAACTTGCCCACCGCCTGGAAGCACTCGCGGGTCGGCTGCAGCAGGAGCAGCTTGGGGAAACGCCCGTCAGCGAAGTCCAACAATTGGCGCAACGTTTCCAATGGAAGGTCGCCAGTAAAAAGATGGACCTCGCATTGGAACGTCTCTGCGCAGCACATCGCAGGCAGGGAGACCTGGACCACTAATACGGCATCAGGCCAACAAGTCATCGATTACCCGGCCAGGCTGACCTGCCAGGATCGACTCATCGCGCGTGTTGCGTTTGAACGTCAATTGCTCTGCCGACAACCCAAACAAGTGCAACAACGTCGCGTGATAATCGAAATGGTTGACCACATTCTCGACCGCCTTATGGCCGAACTCATCCGTCTTCCCATAGGCCAGGCCGCTCTGAAAGCCGCCACCGGCGACCCACATACTGAACCCATAAGTATTGTGGTCGCGGCCAATGTTCTTTTCATTTTGGATCACCGGCAACCGGCCCATCTCACCACCCCAGTGGACGACGGTCGAGTCGAGCAGGCCGCGCTGCTTGAGGTCCGAGACCAGCGCCGCCGAAGGACGATCCACCTTGCGGCAGGCGGTGGGCAACGCTTTGTTGATCCCGCCATGATGGTCCCAAAACTGATTCTGCGTATAGACCTGTACAAAACGAACACCTCGCTCGATCAGTCGCCGGGCGATGAGACAGCGGGTCCCGTAATCTGCGGTCTCTTTTTCATGGATGCCGTACATCTCCTGAGTACGTCTGGTTTCCCCTGAGATATCGAGGGCTTCCCGCGCCGATGCCTGCATCCGAGACGCTAATTGATAACTGTCCATCCGGGCCGCCAGGTCATGTTGAACGGACCGCGCCGAAAAGTGTTCCTCGTTCAACCACCGCAGGTATTTGAGAAACGAACCCTGCACCTTACCCGCTAGATGCGCCGGCGGCTGCAAATTCAGGATCCGTGGTTCACGAGCCCGAATGACCGTTCCCTGATAGACGGCCGGCAGCCAGCCATTGGACCAGTTGGCGACCCCCTCAACGGGTAGTTGCCCGGGATCGATGAGCGCCAGAAAAGGGGGCAGGTCATCGGCCTCGCTACCCAGCCCATACACGGCCCAGCTACCCAGTGCCGGGCGGCCCTTAGTGATTTTCCCGGTCTGCATCGCCAAAATAGACTGGCCGTGATTGTTCACCCCCGTCCGCATCGAACGAATCAAGCAGAGGTCGTCGGCAATCCCCGCGGTATGGGGCAACAACTCGGAAATCTCTATACCACTCTGCCCCCGGCGGCGAAACTTCCAAGGGCTATGCAGGACCTTCGAACTGGCCTGGGCCGCGTTGTCGTATTTGATCTTCCCAGGAAAGGGCTGCAGGTGCCAACGGGCCATGGCAGGCTTGGGATCAAACAGATCGATGTGGCTGGGTCCGCCCTGCATCCACAATGAAATCATTGCCTTGGCGCGTGGTTTCCTGCCCGGTGCTTTCGGCAGCGTATCAAAGTGCTGAGGTTCAAGCTCCGGCCGTGGAGGCGCGGCTTGCAGCCGCTGCTCTGCATCCCAGCAGGCAGTCGCCAACGAACCCAAACTCAGGGAACTGGCGGCCAGGAAGTGGCGACGGCTCGATACGGTAGAAATAGATTCTGGATGTTGCATTGGATCGATCACTCTTGTTCGTCAAGCCTGATGAAATAGCTCGGCTTCCATCTCGCGTTCCAATTAATCTGTGCGAGATTCAATCTCTACGAAATTCAATCAAGGTACAAAAATCGGTTACTGGACAGCAGGGCCTGGCAAAACACACTCCAGGCTCGGTCAGCAGCCTGCGACGTTGCCTCAGCTGCAGATTTCTTTGAGCCATTCTCGGCGGTCGGTTTCAAAAACAGTGCGTTCTGCTCTTCGACAAAGGCCACCGCCATAGCGACCTGTTCCGCCGTCGGCTCAGTCGCGTAAGCCAGTTGCCAGGCGTGTCGGATACGATCAACCGGTTGGGAACCGACTTCCTTTAAGCGTTCAGCAAACCTCGCGGACTGCGACACCACAAAGTCGCTATTCATCATCAACAGCGACTGGGAAGAGACTGTCGTGGAAACGCGCTGCGTGCAATTGGGCTCCATCGCCGGGCGATCAAAGGTATCAAGGACCGCCAGTGGGCGACTGCGACGCACCTCAACCCAGACACTCCTACGAAAACGCTCACCTTGCATTTCGATCACTGGACCTGGCCGACCCGCATTGAGGTTCTCGATACCAATCACCCACTGTCCAACTCGGTCCGCCATGATCGGTACCGGCGGGCCACCGTATCTGGAATCAAGCGATCCGCTGATCGCCAGGATCGCATCACGCACGCTTTCCGCGTCCAGACGACGAACGGCGCCGCGACTCAGCAAGCGGTTTTCCGGATCTACCCCCAATGTCGCGCCCAAAGATTGGGCAGATTGCTGGTAGGTGGCCGATTCCATGATCCTGCGATGCAACCGTTTCAGGCTCCAACCGGTCGCCATGAACTCGTCTGCCAGCCAGTCGAGTAGCGCGGGGTGCGTGGGGCGCGCACCGAGGGCCCCCCAATCGCCGGGAGTGGCAACCAGGCCACGCCCTAACAAATGCATCCAGGCGCGGTTGACAATGACCCGCGCTACCAGGGGATGCTGGCCACCGGTCAGCCTTCGTGCCCATGCCAGCCGTCGTCCCGTCGTGGGCACAGCAGGGTCATTTTCAGGCACCCCGGCGGACTGGCTGGAAACGGCCGACAATACGGACAAGCCCGCAGGTACCACCGCCTCCCCGGGCTGGTTGATATCACCGCGGAAGAAAACCCGGGTCACCGGCACTTGCCCCGGTTGTTCCTGGAGCACGCGGACAAACGTCTCCGCGGGCTTCGTGGCACGCAGATCGCTGGCGCGCTTGGCAATGTCCTTCAGATCATCGGCAGCCCGCTTATCGTACAGATAAAGTGAACCTGCTGAGACATTCAAACTGGGATACGTTTTCAAGAGTTCGCGCTGCGCGGGCGTCCGTTTCTTCTCCGCCGTCTGGCGGGCCAGACGGGCCTCTTTCCGTAACGTCTCAGGTAGTTTGGCGACTTCCTGGTCAAACGTACGCTGGATGTACGTTTCCTGTTTGGCCGCGCGCTGCTGATCGATCTCCTTGGCCGATTTTTCAATGCGGGCAGCCTCGGACCGATCTGCATCGGTGTAGAGCGAGACCAATCGGCTCGCCGGCTTTTTCCAACGCGCCACGTCGAGTGCCGGCTCAAAGATCGCCCGAAACCGGTAGTAGTCTTCCTGGGGAATCGGATCGTAACGGTGGTTGTGGCACTGTGCACAACCGACTGTCAGACCCAGAATCGAAGTCGAAACCACTTTCAATGTCTCAGACACAACCTGATTACGCGTTTGCGGATTGTCACTGCTACCCGTTCCGTCTGCCACGGTGCGCAAATACCCGGTCGCGGCCAGCCGGTCGATCTGCCGCGGCGAGAGATTCGCGTAGGGTGGTTTAGTGAGTTCATCCCCCGCCAGTTGTTCCAGGAGAAACTGGTCCCAGGGAGTATCACGATTGTGAGCCGCAATCACCCAGTCGCGATAACGCCAGGCCCACTTGCGTTGGGTGTCCGTGTTGTTCACACCATCGCTGTCCGCATAACCGGCTACGTCAAGCCAATGACGCCCCCAACGTTCCCCGTAATGGTGACTATTGAGTAATCGGTCAACGAGCCGCTGCCATGCGCCGGGTGCCGTATCAGCGAGAAATTCCGAGCGCTGCTGGAGCGTGGGAGGCAAACCCAGCAAATCAAACGTCGCCCGCCGCAGCAGCTGCTCTCGGGAGGCTGCTGGCTGCAACGACGCTCCACGCTGCTCGAGCCGCGCTTGCACAAACCGGTCGATCGGATTGAGGACCGGTGCCCTCTGCTGCACCTCGGGCAGGGTGGGACGACGAATGGGTTGAAAGGCCCAAAACTCAAGATCGTCGCTGGAAAACTGGAATCCGCGTGCCAACGATTCGGGTTCCGGCCGCGCCAACGGCGCGCCAGCCAGAATCCACTTGCGAATCAGCTCTAGCTGGATACTGGTCAGTTTCTTGCTCTCTTCCCCGGGCGGCATTTCGCCAGCGCTGGCGCGGGTGAGCAACAGACTTGCCGGCGGCTGGGCCGGTACCACAGCGGATCCTGAATCCCCGCCAGCGATCAAGAAACGCTTGAGCCGCAGGTCCAATCCACCCGCCAACTCAGCTCCCTCGCCGTGGCATTCAAAACAATGCGCTTTGAGTATCGGCCGGATATCCTGCTCGAACGTCAATCGCTGCTCCGAGGGTGACGCGGCCCCCACCAGTTGGCCCATGCTCAGCAGGCAACACAAAACAAGCACTCTTCTCATTCCGGGACTCCCCGTGATCCCCAAGCCCCCACCTGCCACACCGGCAAACGCTCGGCTTTAGAGCGCCGCCGACACCCACTCCATTGTCGAGCAACACGGGCCAGAGAGCAATGCAGGACAGGGCAGCCAGATATCGTGCCCGGCCGCACTGGGACGCCTGGCGGCCCCAGTCAGCTCCCACTTACGGGTCGCACAACCGGGCTCACCCGGCCAGAAACAGTTTCGCGACTAGTCGCGAAACTGCGCGAACACCTCATCGTGCGCATCACCACTGACTTCACTGGCGACATCTTCCAGAATCGATTCCAGTGCATCGTCCAGGCGATTAACCGCCAGCGGATCGAGCGCCCGACCTGCTAGTTGCTGTGTCCATTCCCCGCGTGGCGGCAACCGGAAGGATACCTCCACAGGTCGCCGGGCGGCCGTAGGCACCAGCGACGAATCCGTCGCATCACCTGTCAACAGCGACCGATTCAATGTGGTCGCCTCTGCCGAATCGTCCCATAGCGTGACATCAAAGACGGCAGGCGTCGCACTGGTACTGATGCGCGATCCCGCGTCCGCTTCACCTGCGCCACCCGCTCCTTGAGAGTTCAAGAAGTTGACAACCATCAGGCTATCGATCGGAGATGCAAAACCGTCATTGTTGACATCAATTCGCCCAGCAGCCGGCGGATTCTGGGCTGGCGGATTAGGCAACTTGGAATTCGTCGGATTTGGGTTGAAATTCAGGAAGTTGACAATTTTCAGCACATCGATGGGCGAGACAAAGCTGTCGCCGCTGGCGTCCATCGCGATCGAGCTGTTGTGCCAAGGATTGGCATGCAATGTGATGATGTAATCCTCGACCTCGCCATCCGCCGCAAAGCCGGCCGGTCCCAAACCACCCGTACTGCTAAAGCGGAATCGCGCGACCTTGTCGCCCCCGACCGTAGCGCCACCAGGCATGGAGATGGTGATCGTATTCTGTCCATTGACGAGCGCTTCTGAATCCAGAATCTGCTCCAGAGCATCGTCAAAATCACCGTCGCCATTGAGATCCATCCAGGCATCCAGATAGCCATCCAGGTCGCCAATTCCGAAAGCCGTGACGTCAATCACACCGTCAAAAGCAACCGTAAAGGGACTGGTCACCTGAATACCATCTTCGTCGTTATCACCATCCAGGTCATCGCCATCCGCTGCGGCAGAGGGGACGCCATCCACGTCGGTATCCAGGAATTCGCCAATCGAAAATCCAGTGATCACTTCGTGTCGGGCACCATCTTGATCGGCCGTCGTCTGGTACGATTCCGGGGCATCCCCAAAGTCCATGGCCGAATCCATGAAAATCGTAAACCGGGTTTCGCCATTCAAGCGATTGGGCTTCAGTGAGTTACCTGCGAGATCCTGAATCTGCGAAACAAAGTCGTTGTTGATGCCAACAATTGCATCCGCACCATAAATCTGGACCTGGTCGTCCTGTGCAGTGGCCAAAACATCGACCAGTAAATCCGTGTCATTGATCGCGTCAGCGATTACCTCTGCCATCATCTCCGCGCTGAACGCTGCGCTCGGCGTGAATACAATCGGCACAGCGCCGGGCACCCCAACTTCACCCAATTGGGTCAGTCCAGATGTATCGGCATCGACCGTATGGACTCCCGCCAGGCTGTTATTCAAGTTCACGACTCCGCCACCGACATAGAGTGGCGAAATGCCCAGGAACTCACCAGCAATGGCCGCTTCGATAGCTTCACCAATGTCATCGGTGCTGCTGGGAATGACTTCTTCATCGTCCGGATCCGCCACCGTGAACTGGACAATCACGTTACCGGGGGTTGCCGTACCATCGTTGTCAAATTCAAAGTTAACGGTGCGCGTCGCGTTACCCACGCTAAAGATACCACCATCGGTAATCGTAGTGTACGCTCCGCCAACCGCGGGAATCCGCAGTGCCAGATCGGGGCGTACACCCGGTTCACCAGTCAACGTCAGGTTGCTCTCTGAGGCATCCAAGGCGTGCAATGGGGCGCCCCCGGAAAGGCTCAGGCCCATCACATGAACGGTACCATCCCCCAAATCAATGGGACTCAGCGCCACGCCCGCGTCCGACAGCGCGGTCACCAGTAACGCCGCAATTTCCTCATGCGTCTGGTCAAAGGCAAACGGGAAGGGAACATGGCCGCTGTCCTCTGCGATCGCTTCATTGCTGTCAAACTCGAAGGTCACAACTTGCGTAAAATCATCAACCACCAAGAGGTCACCGTCGGCAACTCCCGCTGCCTGTCCACTTAGCGTCAAAGCGCTGTCACCCGTGTCTGCCGTATGGAACGACTGGCTCCCCATATGCACCACGCCCAAGCCCAGATGGCGAGGCGTGAAGCCCAATCCCGAACCGTCGAGGGCCGTCACGATGGAATTCGCCAGATCGGTCGCGGTGTCACCCACAGCAAATGGGATCACCTGCGAGGTGCCACTCGTCGTGTCGTTGGAGTCAAATTCGAAGGTCGTCGTCGCGCCACCCGAACCGGCCGAGAACGTCTGACCATCCGTAATGCCTCCACTGGAGGCGCCGGCCAGCGGCACCGACAAGGTAAACGTCTGCGGTACGTGTAGGACGTACCCACTCTCATACTCGAAGTTCGCAGTGTTGCCACCCCCGTCAATCAGGTCAAAGGACTGGCCATCCTCCACCTCGTCGCCAGCGGTAGCCGTAATGTTACGTTCGTCTCGATTCGTGAGCACAATCTGGTAGTTGGTCGCCCGCTCCCAGATACCGGCTAACGGGTTGAGGTAGATGATGTCACTGGTGGAGTCATACTCGAATACGTAATCCTCGCCATCAGACAAACGCCGGCCGGCCTGCAACAGCTTGACCTGGTCACTACCCACCGTGCCATCGTCGACACCCGTACCCGCCTGCGGGTCGTTGGGCTCAACACCATCAAGGAACTTGATCGCAAACTGGCTCAATACTTCCGCGGTCTCGATGTACGTGTCACGACTATCGGTATCGGTCCCCAGTGCATCGTTGTCTCGCGGATTCACGAGAAACACCGACGGGCCTTCAAAATCAGCGCGATCGATGGCGCCCCGATCCTTGAACACATTGGCCCCTTGGCCAAACGGCGTATCCACGGCCGGGTCATCGATTCGCTTCTGTCCCAGTACATCCCAGCCCGGCGCCAAAATCGGTGAAGGGGCAATACCCAAAGGTTCCTTGATCGTGTCCATCGCAGCCCGATCACGCAGTGAGTCAAGCGAACTATCGATCGCCTGTGCGCCAGCTGCCAGGTAGTAATTGTCGCCCGCCTGATTCACAAACAACGGGCTGTCGCTGTCCAGCTCAATCGCAAAGGCGCCGGTTTCACCACCCGCCGCATTCTGCGAGTTCTGGTGGAACAACGAATAACCGACTACGGTACTCTCCGAAGTGGCGTCGACGTCAAGACCCAGCTCAAAATCAGTGATGACGTTATTGAGAATGGTGGGGCTGGCAAAGTCCGTAACCAGAATACCAGTCCCCTGATTACCGACGTTCTCATCGCCCACGCCAACCAGCGTGTTGTTAACAATGCGGCCAAACGGGACTGAAGCGGGCTGCTGATCTCCCCCCTGCTGATCGTCACCACTAAAGTGGATCCCACCCTCGACGTTCTTGTAGATCAAGTTGTTGGAAATCACAGCACCCGGTACCAGCCGATCGGCAACGCTGGGAGGCGCGTCTCCGGGTACTGCCAGATTGCGCACGGCCGGGGCGTGTGGCAAATTCCCAGCCAGTGCAGCCAGCGAGGAAATGTCCCGCGCATCGTCAGCATCCACGACCACACCAAATTCAGACGAATAGCTGATGCGGTTGGAATCGATCAACACTTGTCCCTGCTCGCGTTCTCGATTGACATCGCCCAGATGGTTGTACCGGACCAGGTTCGACGTCAGCGGACCCATTTCCGCGATCACATTGCCATAAATGTTAACGTGATGCGCATTCGAACTGGTACCTGTGGCCCGACCGTCACTCAGGCTGGCCGTGACGTCGAGCACTGCCTGGGCATCCGCTCCGTTGATGGCATCGCGAATCGTGTGTGCCATCGTAACATCGCTGTCCGCCTTCTCTTCAAAATCATTCGATGCAAACGGCACCGGTACATGACCCTGTGTGACGCCCGCATTGGGATGTCCGGCGGGCAACGCCTGGTCATCAAACTCAAACACCAGCGTGTCGATTCCATCACTCAAGCTGAACGTCTGTCCGTCGGCCACCTCGTGTCCAAAGGGAGCCTCAATGGTAAAGTTCTGAGCCAACCGATCGTTGCTATCGAAGCTGCGATAGAGCAGCAGTCTGCCGTCGTCGGGCAAACCGTACTCGGCAGAACGGCGGATCTCCAGCTGGTAATCACCTACCACAATATCCGTGGCGGAAAAGTTGGGATTCGCAGCAAAGTCCGTCAGCGTGGTCTGACCGGTCACCATTTCGCCACGCTCGGCCAAGCCGATCACAATATCGTCAATGTAGATGCCCTCATGTGCATTGTTCTGACCGCGCACATTGACATTGAACGCGCCAAACTCATCGCCAGGCAGGCTGGTCGTCAAGCCAAGTGTCGTACCACCGGAGGCGCTTTGAATTTGCGTCACCGAGTGTCCGATCACACGCACCGTCTCATCAAACATCTTGATCGTCTGGACATTTCCACCCGCGTAGAAATTCGCCAGCACCTGGCGAATCACCCCAGCCACTTCCTGGCGGTCCATGGTCGCATTGAGGGGTACCGCAATCCCGCTGGTCCCGGGCTGGCCATCGATCTCAACTCCCGGTCCGCTGGCAAGCACATTATTGTTGCTGGGCAGGTTAATCCGGTTTCCATTCACACGAGTGACCTCGTTGGTCACGATGATGCGGATGTCGTATTCGCCGGTACTGCCATCCGCCGCCGTCGACGCATCATTGGCATCATACGTCTCGTTACCGGCACCACTCACGCCCACAAAGTACGTCCCGGCAACCGGGGCGACAAAATCGATATAGGAATCCGACGTTCCGACCGCTTCGTCGGGCGCCTCGTTGTCGTCGCTGAAAGCCAACTCCAGTCCATTTCCATCGAACAGACGTAGTACCGAATCCAAGCCACTGCCATCGGGGCTGTCGATATCGACGGTCACGCGATCACCGGTTTCCAGGTCGAGTCGCAACATATCAACATCGCGCCCCACCTCGGAAATGAGAATCGGATTGTCACCAATCAAGCCCGGAATCGGAGCGTTCACAAATTCGCCGGGGCCACCCGTCAAACCGGTGTTGGTCGCATCGACAATGGTGTCATTCGGCTCGACAATAGTCAAATCCACCTCTTCTGGAGGTGGCTGGGAAAGACCGTTGATGGCAGCTTCGAGATTAGCCGCCACCGTCTGGGGGGATTG
>PBOG01000098.1 GCA_002724245.1 Planctomycetaceae bacterium | reverse complement strand
GGCGCAAGTCGACGGGACGTAAAACGAGCGGTCGTAGTGCCTCGGGAACCAAGCCTGCAGGTGGCAAATCAACCGGACGGCGGCCATCGGGCAGCAAGCAGGGAGGGCGCAAACCGACCGGTCAAGGGACTTCCGGCAGCAAGTCGACGGGACGTAAAACGAGTGGTCGTAGTGCCGGGGCCACCCCATCGACCGGACACAAGTCGACGGGACGTAAAACGAGCGGTCGTGGTGCCTCGGGAACCAAACCTGCAGGTGGCAAATCAACCGGACGGCGGCCATCGGGAAGCAAGCAGGGAGGTCGCAAACCGACCGGTCAAGGGACTTCCGGCAGCAAGTCGACAGGACGTTCCAGCTCGAAACGTACACAGGCCAAAGGTGTAACAGGCCGTGTACCGAGGAAAAAGACAGCCAAGAGACGCTCGTGACCAATCCGCTTCACGCATCGTACTATGCTGACCATGCCTTGCAGGCGACTGTGTCCATTGTCGAGAATCGGCCTGTTGCACGGGACACTTTTCAACTGCGGTTTGACTGTCCGGAACTAGCGCGTCGCGTCCTTCCCGGACAGTTCCTGATGCTGCGACTTGCGGGAGCAAGTGACCCCTTAATCGGGCGTCCTTTGGCATTGTATGACACGGTATTAGATGCCCACGGAACGCCGCGTGGTGTCGACGTGATGTACCTTGTCAAAGGTAATCTGACGACGAACTTGTGTCGCTTGCAGCCTGGCCAGCAGTTGGAGATCTGGGGCCCTTTGGGCAATGGGTTTGCCACGCCGTCGGCCGGGCACCTGATTATGGTTGCCGGGGGAATTGGGCAAACACCCATGCTCGCCTTGGCCCGAGAGCGCTTGGGGCTGAGGTGTTTTGGAGATCCTGAACGCGTCGTTTCGCAAGCTGAACGCGTGACTCTTTGTTACGGGGCACGGTCTGCGGATTACCTCGCTGGTGTCGAAGATTTTCGGGAAACGGGCGCCGAGGTTCGGTTGGCCACAGACGATGGCAGCCGTGGGCATCATGGCCTTGTTACCGAGTTGCTGCGTGACATTCTCAACGAGGAGGGACCTGCTGCAGAAGTGGTTTGTTGTGGGCCAGAGCCCATGATGAAAGCGGTTTCGGAAGTTGCCCTCGAGTACGACATTCGCTGTCAGGTTTCGCTGGAAACCCCTATGGCCTGTGGGATTGGAATTTGTTTTACGTGTGTTGCGAAAGTTGCCTGTGAAGCGGGTTGGGATTATCAGCGCACTTGCGTGGAAGGTCCCGTGTTTGATGCGCGGCAGCTTGTTTGGGATTAGCGGGCGCCCGCCGCGGTTGCGATGGCAAGCCATGGTAGCTCCGCGGGCAACCACACTGCGGCCATCCGCAGGAACGCTGATTAAGCCCGGTGAATTGACGTAAGTTGTTTCCTTCGAATGACTTACGTTGGGTCGCCTGGCGGATGGGCAGTGGGGCTGCCGGGGCCCGGGGAGCTTTGAACTCACACGCGGGCCGAAAATGACAGTCGGGGCGGCCAGATTCGAACTGGCGACTTCCTGCTCCCAAAGCAGGCGCGCTAACCAGGCTGCGCTACGCCCCGCAGGTCTGCTAATGCTACCGCTACGCTCCGCCGGACGCAATTGGGACCCGCGGCGAATCGCGGCATAGCGAGTCAGCCCCGATGCACACGGAGCTCGGTTGCTTCCTGATCCATAAAAATTCCCTGGATACGTTCAAATTCA
Organism: Planctomycetaceae bacterium; assembly: GCA_002724245.1. Classification (GTDB taxonomy): domain Bacteria; phylum Planctomycetota; class Planctomycetia; order Pirellulales; family Pirellulaceae; genus UBA9264. The sequence continues at coordinate 27,676 of PBOG01000098.1, read as the reverse complement.
TTGTGGTTGGCGAAGTGGACGACAATACGGCCGCGCCCGCTGCGTGCTGTGTGAATTTCAATCCGCGTTCCCAGGACGCGTCGGAGTTCTTGTTCCAAGGCTGTTAGTTGTGGATTGCGGCGGCGCGTGCTCTTGAGATTGGTGGTTGATAGCGAGTCCAGCTTTTCCTCGTCTTCCTCCTGAATGTACTCCTGTACAGCCCGCTCGGTGGCTCGCACACTCAGTCCGTCATTGGTGACGCGCTGGCTGAACTCAATTTGGATTGGTTCGTCGCCCAGCGGTAGCAACGCTCTGGCGTGTCCGGCTGAAATCTGGCCATCCCGCACTGCCTGTTGGACTGCTCCTGGCAAGTCCAATAGGCGCATTAAGTTGGCGATTGTCGAACGATCGATTTTTAGTCGACTGGCGAGTTCTTCCTGGGTGGCTGTGTGCTCGCTTAGGTAGCGCTTGAAAGAGAGTGCTTTTTCAATGGGATTGAGGTCTTTGCGTTGGAGATTTTCGACGATTGCCAATTCTGCAACCAGGCGATCGTCTGCCTCGCGGAGGCGGGCAGGGATGGTCTTCCAACCTGCCTTGATGGCTGCTCGCAAGCGACGTTCCCCCGAGATGAGCTGGTAACGCTCACCCTGGCGGCGCACCAGGACGGGTTGCAACATGTCGTGTTCTTTGAGGCTTTCTGCCAGAGAACCGAGTTCCGATTCGCTGAAATCTCGCCGCGGCTGGAACGGATTATCTTCAATCTCATGCACGTTCAAACGGAGCTCGCGGTCGTGGGAAGAGGCATCTGTTGTTTCCTCCGCGGCTGTCGTGCTGGTGGGTGTTGCCACTGCTGGAGCAGATCCCGTGACAGGATCTTGTGGAGTACCCAGTAATGCTGCTAGTCCCTTGCCTAAACGTCGATCCTTGCTCACCGGTCTAAGACCTCCATACAGAGTTCAATGTAAGCGCGCGTACCACGCGAACGCGCCGCGTGTTCCAATACGGACTTGCCATGGCTGGGTGCCTCGGAGACGGCCACATCTCTCGGAATGACCGTGTCAAAAACAATGTCCCCGAAGAACTCACGAACCTCGTCGTCGACTTCGTGCGTGAGTTCGAGAGAGTGGTCGTACATCGTCAAAAGGATGCCACCGAATTCGAGCCGACCTGGTTGTTGTTGCATTACATCACCGATCACCCGAATCATCTGGGTGAGTCCTTCCATCGCGAAATACTCGCATTGAATGGGCATGACCACTTCGGTGGAGCATGAGAGCGCGGTTTGCGTGAGCGGACCCAGGGATGGTGGACAGTCGATGAGCACAAAATCATAGGAGGTCGTCCCACGCGTTAAATGCGCTTTGAGCGTCGCTGTTTCTCCGTTCGTGGCGGAGGCGAGCGTTTCCACATCCTGAAACCGGCGGCTTCCAGGTAAGAGATCCAAGGTGTTGGTACGCGTAGTCAGTAGCGAGTCGCGAAGCGATTCCGATCGCAAGAGTGGATGCTGGTCGCACGGTTCGTGCCCCAGGCCAGTCGTTGCGTTGCATTGGGGGTCCAAGTCGACCAGCAGTGTTTTGGACCCGGCGCGGGCGAGGGCGGTTGACAAGTTGATTGCCGTGGTCGTTTTACCGACACCACCTTTGCGATTTGCGATGCAGAGAACACGGCTCACGGAGCGACTCCGGGGATACGTTCGGTAGTCGGGCATGCGAGAGCAACCTGGCGTCTGCTGGCGACGTGGTCGTTCCGCACACGACAGGGGTGCGGCGCGGCGAGGGCGATGCACTCCATGTGGATTATTCCTCAGAGTATTCGGGTGACGGTAGATCCACTCGGCGCGGCATCATTTCGGATTCCGGTGACAGGTCTTGCTGCGGGAGTTACTGAAGCGAACACGAGCTTTCCGTACGGCGGTGGCTGGGAATTGTAACTACCACTGCCCGGATCCCGAATCCCATTTTGGCCGCAGCGACGACGGACGCGTGCCAATCAGATTGCCCGTTTCACGTGGAACGACCCTGGGAACCCGATTGTTTCCCGTGAAACACCCGACTTGCCAACCCGTTAAGACGGTAAATTGGCGGGCTGCTACGATTGCCAGGAGACGTGCAAGGACTGGGGTTCTTCAGCCTCGCTGACCAGGGGTCAGGGCTGCCTCAGCGAGTGGAATACTAGCCCGCTGAGCAGCTTGGGGAAGAAATACGTGCTTTTCGCAGGCATCCGTTCCCCCTCGTGACTGATGGCGCGAATGTGCTCCAGACTAGCTGGCATTACCAGAGCCGCCAGTGGAAAGTGCTCGCCCTGTTCAGACCCGTGCTGTAGGCCCTCGATGACCTCATCGACACGATGCACATATTGTGGCTTGGGATGTGACTCTATTTCCAGCAGTGTTTCGATGACCAAACGGTGCAAAATCGAAACCCCGAGGCCTTGCCAGCTGCTACTTTGCTGCGCTGAAATATTGGCCATCCGCTGGCGACCTGCGTCGGTTAGCGTTGCTAGCACCCATTTCTGGTCTGGGGCTGTGTAGAGTCCTAGCACATCCTGGCGACCCGCTGACTCGATTTCCTCCCAGACCTTTGTTGCCTCGTCCGGTCCGGAACCTGCCGTTTGAGTTGTGAAGCAATCCGTCAGTCTGGCTTGCAATTCTTCCGAACGCATTTCGGGAACCCCCCGAAACAATCGGTGTGTGGGCAGCACGATCATGCCAGGGTCGTTCATGCTGACACACATCATCAAGACCCCGTTGGCAGGATCGGTTGCTGCCAACGGTCCTTCCTGCTTTCGCTCCTCGAGAAAGTTGCAGGCCGTTTCATAGCGATGGTGCCCATCGGCAATAAAGAGTGGGAGCGTCGCCATGTCGGTGGTGACTTGCTGGATCACAGGCAGGTCAGTGACTGGCCAGATCCGATGGGTAATTCCTAAATGGTCGACTGCTTCGAGGGGCGTTTGCGTGGTAATTGCGGATTCTAATCCCTGTTGCACGACGTTGTCGGGGTCGGGATACACCGAGAAGATTTGACTTAGATTAGCCTGGCACGCGCGGGTCAATTGCAGCCGATCTGCCTTGGCAGCGGCGTGGGTCTCTTCGTGCGGGTAGATGGACCCGGACCCTAGCTTCTCCAGGCCCACACGCGCCATAAAACCACGTCGCGTGAATGACTCGCCGCCGTGCGTGTAAATCTGGTGATAAACGTAAATAGCTGGGGCTGGATCTGTCTGCAGGACACCGTCCCGTTGCCAGCGACGCAGAGTTGCAGCAGCCCGGGTGTACTGATTCTGGAGCTCGCCGTCGCCAGGCTCTGCCCGGTTGAGAATCAGGCGAATGACGTTCAGTGGGTGTTGCTGATACAGCTGGTCCTGGAGGGCGGGATCGATGACGTCGTAAGGGGGGGCGATCACATCACTGAGTGCGCCGACCTGGCCCAGGTTGTAGCGGATACCACGAAACGCATGGATTTTTGCCATAGCAGATTCTGTGTCGTACGGATGAAGCGGAGAGGGGAATGGACTGACCGGACGTGCTCTGAAATTTCCAGTGGGCCGCGGCACGGCCCAACCGCCACACCGAGTGGTGGTGGTGCTAGCAGTGGCTGGCGGTAACATCGTGTAGTCTGAGTGCCGTTACCGGACTCCGCCGCAGGCTGCATGCATGTCCGCCTGACAAGTGGCGCGAGACGCTATTCCTAGTACCGGTAGTGTTCGGGCTTGTAGGGACCTTCAACAGGAAGTCCCAGATAGTCAGCCTGTTTGTCCGTCAGCGTTGTCAGCTGAGCGCCCAGGTGGTCCAGGTGCAAGCGGGCGACCTCTTCATCAAGTTGTTTGGGAAGCAGGTGAATGCCGATCTCAAAATTATCCGGGTTGCTCCAGATTTCAATCTGCGCCAGGACCTGATTGGTAAACGAGTTACTCATCACGAAGGAAGGATGTCCGGTGGCACATCCCAGGTTGACCAGCCTCCCTTGGGCTAACAGTAGAATTGCATGCCCGTCAGGAAATTCATAACGATCGACAGGACCGCCGACGTCGGTGTCCTCCTTGATGCGAGTCTTGGTGATGTGCTCGCTGTTCTCAAGATACGCGACATCGATTTCGATGTCGAAATGCCCAATATTGCAGACGATGGCGTCGTGCCGCATTTTTTCCATGTGGTCGCCGGTAACGATATCGCAGCAGCCGGTCGTGGTGACAAAAATATGTCCGGCGGAACAGGCGTCTTGCATCGTGACGACCTGGTAGCCTTCCATCGCTGCTTGTAAGGCATTGATGGGATCAATCTCTGTAACCAGGACGCGCGCTCCCAGCCCTTGCATGGATTCAGCGCACCCTTTGCCAACGTCTCCAAAACCACAAACGACGACAGTTTTGCCGGCGACCATGATGTCAGTTGCTCGCTTGATGCCGTCGGCCAGTGATTCGCGGCAACCATACTTGTTATCGAATTTGCTTTTGGTGACGGAGTCATTGACGTTCATTGCAGGCACCTTCAAGTCGCCATTGTCGAGCATTTGCTGCAATGCGTGGATACCCGTCGTGGTCTCTTCGGTAATGCCCCGAATGTCGCCGAGAAGTTCAGGGAATTTACGATGGACGATGGCCGTCAGATCCCCACCGTCATCGAGGATCATATTCAAGGGTTGACCGCTGGGGAAATGGAGCGTTTGTTCGATACACCATTCGTATTCCTCTTCCGTTTCTCCCTTCCAGGCGTATACGGGAACGCCGGCAACGGCCATCGCGGCTGCGGCATGGTCCTGGGTCGAGAAGATGTTGCAGCTGCTCCAGGTGACTTCCGCTCCAAGTTTGGTCAGTGTCTCAATGAGGACGGCGGTTTGGATCGTCATGTGGAGGCAGCCGGCGATGCGGGCGCCGCGCAGTGGCTGCTCGCCTTCGTATTTCTGGCGCAGTGCCATCAACCCAGGCATTTCATTTTCAGCCAGTTCGATTTCCTTGCGGCCCCAGTCAGCCAGCGAGAGGTCACGTACCTTGTAGGGAAGTTTTTCAGTACTGGTACCGGACACAGCGATCTCCTTGACGGCGTCGAAAGACTGCCTCAGAGGCAGTTATGGTAAATGTGGAAGCAACGCCAGCGCGCATTACGGAAAGTAAAAACCATTCCGGTGCGTCCGAACGTTGCGCTCCCCGTAATCATAGTCAGGATGGGGGTAGATCGACAACTCTCCAGGACGCAGGTTGACGTGGATTCACCCGGCGGTGGGTGTGCAGGCTGGGAGTCTTCGGCCGCTCATGGGCAGCGCAAGTCGCGCGTGCTTGACCGGGTGGGACTCGTTGTCGCATTCGGCGGTTCTATCTTGAACTGCGTTGGTGATCTGCAAAGGCACCCTGCGCCGCGGTGACGAAATCCTGCATTTTTTGCCGGTCCTTCACGCCAGGTTTGCTTTCCACTCCGCTGGCGGTGTCAACCGCATCGGGCCGGACCTGGTGAATCGCTGTGGCGACGTTTTCCGGGATCAGGCCTCCCGCCAATATCAACTGCGCGCCTCGCAACTTGCCAGCCAGCGCGGCCACAGCGTCCCAGTCCGCCATCTGGCCCGTACCACCGTATTGCCCTGACTGGTAGCCATCGATCAGGATTGCTTCGGGAATGCAGGCGCGGCTTTGGCATTGATCGACAAAGGAGAGTACAGAGTCAAAACCCGCAGGGCAGCGGCGGGCTGCAATGATGCGATGCCCGCGGAGCTGGGCCACGTATTCTGGAGTCTCATCGCCATGCAGCTGGATCATATCGAGTCGCAGTTGAGTGGCAGTTGCGAGAATATCCTCGAGGCTGGCGTTCACGAAGAGGCCGACTCGACAGATCGTATTTGGAATCGCTTGGACAATCGCATCGGCCTGACCGGGGGTTACATACCGCGGACTTTCAGGGAAGAAGTTGAAACCGATTGCGTCGGCGCCGGCCTCAACGGCTTGCCGGCCATGGGTGACTGTGGTGATTCCGCAGATCTTGATGCGAAACATCGCTTGCTCATTTGTCGGTGGCTATCCCCTTCTGGGAGACAGGGGATAGCAAAGAGGATGGGGCGACGATTGTAGTTTACCGCATCAGTCGGTTCCACGAGGATCGGTGGCATAACCGGTAGAACCGACAAAGTTTGACTCAAGCTGCGGTCTGAGCCGGGTCGATATCTCGGACGCGACTGCGTCCATTCGAATTTGGTGTCAATACGCTATGTCAATTGTCCAACGTGTCGAAAAATGGTTGGCTCAGCCCGTTTTACGTACTGCGTACGCCATGGGGCTTACCGGGCTGGTGGTCTTCTCTGTCTTAGTGTGGGTGCGGGGCGGACCCGCCCGGCAGTATACGGCGCAAGCCACAGTCAAAGTTGTCGGGGCGGTAAAGACAGCGGGGCAGGCGCGGGAAATCGTGGGAGAAATGTCCGCCGCAGTTCACGGTCAAATGCGTCTCTGGCGCAACGAGGTTGCGCCGGCCGCGCTGGGCTGGAATTTTAGCCAGAGTGATGGACCGTCGTGTTTGCGCGTCACCATCGATGTGACAGCTCCTTCGACGGGGGCGGCTTGTGCGACTGCGAACGCAGGTGCACTGGAAGTTCTCAAGACGGGGCGGCGCGTGCTGGCCGCCCATGAAGGTGCCAGACAGCGACGGCGTTTGGAGGCAGCGCTGGATGAGGCCAGGCATTATGAAACGAAAGCGCGGCATGCGGTTGATTCGCTGATGCCACAAACAGACGAACTCGTTTTGTCATCACGCGATCAGCCGGGCGCGGTTGCGGAGTCAAGGCCTGGCAAGTCTGAAAGTGATGGTATGACAACAGCAAATGGGGATCCGGCGATGCGGGTTTCTGGTGGCGAAGCGGCTGCGCTGAACGCAGAACTTGGTGATGCGATGACGCGGCGTCAGCAGGCAGAGATGGCACTGCGTTTGGCGGAGCCAATAGCTTCTCCTGGACGCTGGCAGAGCCAGCGTGCTCAAGTGGTTGCCAGGTCTTCGGGTAGACCGACGGTAGCAACAACGGTTTGGACACTGACGGCTTCGATCGGTGTCGCCTGCATGCTGGGCGCGTGGATTGTGAGTGGACGAGTTTATCGGGTTTGGGCAACGGCGCAAGAGGTAGAAAGTTCGCTGCAGTTACCCGTGCTGGCAAGCCTTACCCAGCATGACAACAACCCGATTGTACCGCGTATACAAAACCGGCGGAGAATGATTGACGGATGGATTGCGGGTTGTGAATTCGGAATCGCGATCGCATTACTGCTCATCGTTATCTTCGCCGCCATGGGCAACCAGGCTAGCGCGGATCTGGTTCGTGATCCTTTGGCAATGCTGGCACAACGTTTCACACCGGTATCGTATGGTACCCCCTGACTCGATAGCGACAAACCATCTACGGAATGCGCCATGTATGAACAGTATTTCGATTTGAAAGGACGGCCATTTGGATCGGCTCCAAATGCAGATTGCTGGTTCCCGGCAGAGGCGATTGAACAAGCACGCGTAGCGTTGACGCAAAGCATCGATTTGGCGGGCGGCGTCGGGTTGCTGGTGGGACCACCTGGTACGGGTAAATCTCTGCTCCTGGAACGCCTGGCAGCAGACTTTGGCAATACGTTTCAGGTGGTGACACTGGCAAGTGCGCGGCTATGTAGTCGTCGCGCTCTGCTGCAGAACATCCTCTTTGAGTTAGGGCGGCCGTACCGTGGTTTGGCCGAGGGTGAGCTGAGATTGGATCTGATCGAACACGTGCGCTCGCTAAACGATGGTGTGCGTGGTGTGTTGTTACTGGTCGACGAAGCGCACGGCTTGCCACTCAAGCTGTTAGATGAACTGCGCATGCTCACGAATCTGGCGCGCCATGGTAATCCGTGCGTCCAACTGGTGTTAGGTGGCTCTGCAAACCTTGAAGAGAAGATGGCAGACCCTCGCATGAACTCCCTCAGTCAGCGTATTTCAGCACGCGGTTACCTGGAGTCCATGGTCTATGCTGAAACGTGTGAGTATGTTCGCTTCCAGGTCGGTCGAGTTGGAGGGGCAGGAGATCTTTTCTCGGAAGACGCGTTGGGTGCCGTTTATCACGCGACTGGCGGTACGCCGCGCGTGATAAATCAGTTGTGCAATCAGGTTCTGCTGTCCCAGACGCAGCACCAGGAAAACCAGATTACCGAAGCAGCGGTTGAGCGGGCGTGGGCAGAACTTCAGCAACTCCCGGCACCTTGGAATGAGCACACAGCAACGACCGAAACTGGTGAGGTCGGACAGGCGGGCAGTGGAGCAGGAGTCATCGAGTTCGGACCACTGGAGGATGAATTGCCTGCCCAGGGAATGGCGGACGAACCAGTACCATGGCCCGATGCAAGCGATGTTGCGGCTCCGTCTGTTGAGGCGGAGAGCGTCGACGAGCCAGTGACCATGGAGGCGGTCCTGGATGCCCCATCGCCTGATCCGTATGACGCTGCTACAGGACGGACCGCAGTGGATCCCTTTGCGGAAGAATTTGAAGAAGAGTACGTGGTACACGACCGTTATCTGGCGACGCCTGTGGACATGCCGCAGACTGGAGAACTGGCTGCGACGCCGCAGCCAATGGTTGCCGTTCCAGAATCGGATCCGGAGACGACCGCACCAAGGGCGACGCAATCCCCGTTGTCCGGCGAGCAGCATCTCATGTCACTGACGATTACCACCGAGGAACGCGACAGCCTACACTTGTCAGGTCAGCAGCCGAGTCAAACTGCCGTAGAGGTCGCTGAAGGGGGCGCTGAAGAGGTGCGTAAACGGCAGGAGGTAGCTAGTCTGATTGAAGATATGGCGGTGCCACCAAGGTCCGGCTTTTTGCATCCGTGTGTTTCGACAGAGTCTGACGTGCGTAGCATTCCGGAGGCGGTCGAGCCGGTGCAGACGCCGGCTGTCTGTGATTCTTCTCCGCTGGTAGAACAATCGCCTTGTCCCCAGCCAGGTACATCTGTAGCGGTGTCGCCGGACCCTGGGGCAACTGCTGCGTACCTTGTTTTGCATTCGCAGTCGCCAGCGGAATCAGTTTTGCATTCGCAGTCGCCAGCGGAATCAGTTTTGCATTCGCAGTCGCCTGCGGAATCGGCCTCCATCCCCGCTGTGCCGGATCCCCCGTTCAAGGCAACGCATCCGCCGGAAACGCAGCAGCAGACGGCGTTTCGCGATCTGCTCAAACCTTTTATTCCGGCGGTTCGCGGGCGCGCTGTCGGTTGAATGTGTAGCCAATCGCGTGTCGGGTATTCCGGAAGTGACACCTGATGCCGTGGCTTTGAACGAATGGCTTGCTTGGAAAGATTCAGTTGCTAGTGCGGGAATATCAGTTCATGTGTTCAGTGAAGTCAACTCACCCGGTAGCTCCTTCATTACGGCAGCCGACGGAGGCTCAGATGGAGATGGAAGGTCGAGGAAAAGTTGGAGACATGCCGAGGCTTGCAGCTCCGGCAGCACGAGGTGGCAAGCAACGTCTGTGGAGCCTTCGTGATGCGCTGGCGACTCATGATTCTGCCGCGGAAGCGGAGATGCATTCGCGTGGTCCGCAGGTTGCCACGGGGTCCATTGCGGCTTCCGCTGTCGATCTGCCAAAGTTCGATCCGGAGATTCCAGAGGGGGTGTCTGAGGCCGGTTTTGAGCGGTTGGCAGACGGCATCAGTTCCGCGCCGGCAGCGGAAATGGCCTGCTTGTATTTCCTTGGTTTTAACGTGCCGAATGCGACCGCCAGGGTCGCTGGTGGGCTGGCGAAAAGTCTGGCAGTTCGGGGCCGTACAGTCTTGCTAGTGGATGGAGATTTGGAACGGGGCGGGTTGAGTCGCGGGGTCGGGCAGTGTGAACACCGGGGCCTGATTGAAATTCTCAATCGCAGTACTCTGTGGCGACAAACGCTCTATCCAACGTCTCAGGAGGGCTTGACGTTTCTGCCAGTAGGGCGAGGCGCCTTAAGTCGGACAGGTGTTGATGCGGCGCGTTGGGATAGCCTGCTACAGGACTTTCGCTCCCGATTTGCGCATGTCGTCGTATCCGGCGGAGGATGGTGCGCTGATTCCATTGCGTTGGGACAGGCCTGTGAGCGAACAATGCCTGTCATCCAGCTAGGGGTAACATGGATTGCGCAGGTAGAGCAAAAGGTGCGCATGCTGTGTCATGCGGGAGTAACGACAACTAGTTGCGTTGTCATCGACTGAGTGGCAGTTTGTCGTACAGGAAGGCAGTTCCTGGCACCAGGCCTGGCGCGTCGTGATGGTTACGGAGGGTTAGGGACTACGGAGGGTTAGGGACATGACGCGGTTTCTGGTTACCGGTGGGGCAGGTTTTATTGGCTCGCATCTCGTCGCAGAGTTGTTGCGCCGGGGTGAAACGGTGGGAGTGTTGGACAATCTAAGCACAGGACAACGGCGCAATCTGGATTTCTGCGAAGGTCAGGTCGAATGGTATGAAGGTGATGTCAATGACCCGGAATTGCTGGTCCGAGCGCTGGCTGGTGTTGAGGTCGTGTTTCATCAAGCAGCCTTGCCCTCAGTACCAGTGAGCATCGAAAATCCGTTGGCGACGCATGCGGCGTGCGCCAGTGGTACCCTGCAGCTCCTGGATCAGGCGAGACGTAGTGGTGTGAGACGGCTGGTCTACGCTGCATCCAGTAGCCTGTACGGCGAGCAGCCACATATGTCGAACCGGGAAACAGATGTGCCAGCGCCGCAGTCTCCGTATGCAGTTGCCAAGCTCGCAGCCGAATATTATTGCCACGCGTTTTATCATTGTTTTGGGTTGGAAACGGTGTGCTTGCGTTATTTCAACGTCTTCGGCCCAAGGCAAGATCCCCAAAGTCCGTACTCCGCGGTCATTCCTTTGTTCATAACGGCGCTTCTCGATGGTCGGGCTCCAACGGTTTTCGGCGACGGATTGCAATCGCGTGATTTCACTTACGTGGGCAACGTGGTCCACGGGAATTTGCTAGCCGCCGAGGCGACTGGAGCAGCTGGCAAGTCGTTCAATCTGGCAGAGGGCGGAAGGATTACTCTGCTCGATCTTGTGGCGGCGTTAAATCGACACTTGGGTACTGACCTGCAACCGGTGCATGCGGCTCCGCGGACTGGTGATATTCGAGACAGCTCTGCCGACATCACATTGGCGCGCGAGGTGCTCCACTACGAGCCGCAGGTGAGTTTTGAAGAAGGGTTGCGCCGCTCGATTGACTACTATCGCCAGCAGGTCGAATCAACTTGACCAAATAGCTGTTAGCCTGCTTCGCTGGTTTCCGCTCCCTCCCCCGGTATTGATCGAGTGACTGGGGTAGACTGTGCACGAAGTGTTTCTGCTGCAGCCGTGTTTTCGCTGCACAGCTGTGCTGGGGTCTACCAGTTCCTCTGGCCCAATAGCCAAGGGAAGAACAGGATGGAGGAGGAAAACAAATGCGGTTATTTGAGCTCGATGGACGCTGTGCCCTGGTGACTGGGGCCAGTAAGGGGATTGGTGCGGGGCTGGCCCGTGGATTGGCTGAAGCGGGAGCGGACTTGATCTTGCTTGCTCGTGGAAAACAGGATCTGGAACAGGTCCGTGACCAGCTGAGAGACACCGGACGTCAAATTGAGATTGTCGCCGTTGATTTACTGGAGACAAAGGGGATTCCGGCGGCGTATGCTGATCTGGTGGATAGATTTACTGCCCCAGATATTCTGGTCAATAACGCTGGCATGACGCGCCGTGGCGCCGCCCATGAGGTGGATCTGGATGACTGGCAGCAGGTGCTCGATTTGAATCTGAATGCCGTGTTCGCACTCAGCCAAGCATTTGCCCGCCAACGGATTGCCTCGGGCGAACCTGGCAAAATCATCAATATCGGCTCATTAATGAGTCAATCTACCCGCCCAAACAACGCGCCTTATGCGGCATCCAAGGGCGGCATCCTCTTGTTGACTAAAGCGTTGTCGGTTGACTGGGCACCGCACCGTATTCTGGTCAATGCGATTGGTCCAGGTTACATTCAAACTCCCCTGAATCAGGCGTTGGTTGATGATCCTGAGTTCAGTCGTTGGGTGGAAGGCCGGTGTCCTCTGGGCCGGTGGGGCCAGCCAGCGGATCTGGTCGGTGCTGCGGTTTTCCTGGCATCGTCCGCGTCGGATTTTGTGACAGGACAGATGTTGTATGTCGACGGTGGCTGGCTCGCACGCTTTTGACTTTGTTGGCGATGCCAGGCAGCGTACCCTAACGACCTTGCGCTGGATTACCGGTAAACCGCACCCTTCAGGTAATTTCAATTATAGGAGTGGCCCAATGGTTTCTATTTCATTTCGTGGGCTCTTGATGTCGCAGTTGGTGTGGGTTTGTCTCGCGGCACCACTGTTCGCTGAGGAAAGTAATTCTCAGCGCGGTGCGGCGGCGCTGGTGGCACTCCGCGAGTACCTTTCGGAAGCACGTGAACAACGCGCTCCTCTCGTTGAGCAAGCGTTCGCTGCCCAACCGCTCTCGCGATCAGTCGCCAGCCAGGTGAGAGATTTGTTGTGGAAAGACCACGTGGCTTTCATCCGGCGGACGCGGCAGCAGGAAATGCAGGCCAAACGCATCGAAGTGGGGAAACATGCGTTACGGTTTGACTACAAGATTTTCGGTGATAAGCCTGCGAAAGGTCGCAGTTTGTACATCTCGATGCATGGGGGCGGCGGCACCACTCAGGCCGTGAACGACCAGCAATGGGAAAATCAGAAGCGGTTGTATCGTCCCAAGGAAGGGGTTTATCTGGCGCCTCGGGCGCCTACCAATACCTGGAATCTCTGGCACCAAGGCCATATCGACCCACTATTCGATCGGCTGATCAGTAATCTCATCGTGTTCGAACAAGTCGATCCCAATCGTGTTTATTTGATGGGGTATTCGGCGGGGGGCGATGGTGTGTATCAACTGGCACCACGCATGGCAGATCGATGGGCTGCCGCGGCGATGATGGCGGGACATCCGAACGAGGCTTCGCCACTCAGCTTGCGCAATATCGGTTTCACGTTGCATATGGGTGAGCTCGATAAAGCGTACAACCGCAATGGAGTCGCCCGACAATGGCAAGAGCGACTCGCGAAGTTAAAAGAGGACGACCCCCAGGGTTACGCGCACGAGGTGCAGTTGCACAAGGGAAAAGGGCATTGGATGGATCGTCAAGATGCAGTGGCTGTTCCCTGGATGGCCCGTTTTCGTCGTAACCCGGTGCCACAACGCGTCGTGTGGCACCAGGACGATGTGACCCATCTCGCCAGCTACTGGCTGGCCGTGCCCGAGACCGCCAAAGCACGGGCGCTGGTGGTAGCGGATCGCGTGGATCAACGGGTGACATTGACCAGTAGTGACGTGCAGCGGGTAACCGTGCGTCTTGACGACCGGATGGTTAATCTGGACGACAAAGTTGTCATCGAGGGGAATGGCGAGATGGTCTTCGAGGGACAGCTCTCGCGGTCGGTCGCGAATCTTGCGGCCTCACTGGCGGCGCGCGAAGACCCTGGGCTCATGTTCAGTGCTGCCGTGACCGTTGAGCTTCGCTAGACGGAAAATGCGGTGGCTGGGGTGCGCGTTTACCCAGGTAGGACACCCAGGATGCCGGCGTTGATGCCTAGTCGTCGATCGGCCAATTCCAGCCCGCGGTAAACCCACCGTCGACAAAAATGGTCTGCCCGGTAAGGAACGCTGACGCTTGGGATGCCAGGAAAATTGCCGTTCCCAGCATGTCTTCGGGAACGCCCAGGCGTCTTTGTGGCGTGTGTTCCAGGCCCCAGCTCTGCATCGTTTCATCGGACCAGAGTTTCCGCGTCAGGTCGGTCAAAATAAACCCTGGCGCCAGTGCATTGACTCGAATGCCCTGCGGCCCCCACTCCAAAGCAAGTGCCCGAGTCATAGATGACATGCCCGCCTTACTGACAGCGTAGGGTAGTACATTTCTCAGTGGCCGATCAGTGTTTAACGAAGCGATATTGATTTGTGAACCGCCGCCTTCACGCAACATGACGCGGGCCACGGTTTGCGAGAGCAGGAAGGCTCCTTTGAGGTTCACGTCGACAATCGCATCGTAATCAGATTCGCTGACTTCCAGGGCCGGTTTGCGGCGGTTAACTCCGGCGACATTAATGAGTGTGTCGATCCGCCCAAACTGTTTGTCGACGTGGGCCACGAGCGGTTCAATTTGTTCGGATTGGGCGACATCACAGGCGAAAGGAGTAATTTGTCCGGAGCCCGGATCCATCTCTTGGGCTGCACGTTCCGTCGCGGCCTGCTCCCGGCCTGTGATAATGACGTTGCTGCCGCGCTGGGCAAATCCTTCAGCGAGGGCGCGGCCGATACCACGAGTACCTCCGGAAACAAGGGTGACTTGATCGGCGACATTGAACAACGGATCTGACATGTCTGGCGCCTCGCAAAGTTAAAAGAACCGGGCGAAGGAGTACGGGGCTTGCTCGCGACACTCAATACCGAGTGCCCTATTCGATTTCACCAGCGCACGCGCTCAGCGCCTAGGGGCCCACTTGCGATGTGGGTGTCGCGCACGCGGGGAGTTGTCAGTGCGACTGGAGTGTTTCCAGTTTCTCGACGTCACCTGATTGTCGATAGCATTGTTCCAGGAGTTGACAGGCGGGGGTGTAATTAGCGCAATCGTTCAGTGCGAGTTCAAGTACGGATGCGGCGTGAGCCAGATCGTGTTGTTTGTAAAGTGCCATTCCCAGGTTGTAGTAGATGCCGGCCGCACAAGGGACACGTTGAAGGATTTCGTGGTAGCCCTCAATTGCCTTGGTTAACTTCCCGCGACGGGCCCATTGGTTCGCGGATTCTAGTCCTCGGTAGACTCCGGCATCCCGCTCTTTGCGGTAGGCACGCGTCAATTGAATGAGCGCCGGGATCACGCCAATCACAAAGAAGAAATTGCCGGCCAGCATTTTCCAGGAGGCACTGCGCATGCAGCCGCGACAACGTTTGGAGCGATGGGTATGAATGCCGGAGTGGACTACCAGGTAATAAAAATAGAACGACCTGAAATGACGCGGGCGGCTGAACATGCCACAGGTTTCACAGAGACGAAAATCAGCTTCATTTTCCGGTGGTACGACATTTGACTGAATCGTGACGAGTGTTTCACAGCAGGGGCAGAGCATCTGCGGTGTTTCTGGAAAGGGCGTGAGGTCCACGGTGACGTCACAGGCTGGGCAGACAATCTGTCGAAAACGCGCGCGTTCCTGAGGAGTGGTCAGCTGTGCGCGCGCGTGTTCCGCACGTAGCCGAGTGCGCTGTACATCCAAGTGGTGTTTGAGATCTGAGGGGTCGATTTTGCTGATTGAAATGGTGATGGTGAGTGGGGGCTGCTGGGAAGGCTGCAGCAGCAAAAGTAGCCGCGCACCGTCTTGTTCGACAGCGGCCAGATCGACCAGGTCCCAAGATTCGGAGCCCAGCTGGAGCGATTTTTCATCAGCAGTACCGTTGTGGCGGCGCCCGCTTGGTGCCTCTTCGGATGCCCGGACCAGCCGGAATCGGAAACGCACTGAGGTGGGGGAGGCGGAAGACCTCGTCATATCGGCTGCAATACGGTGTGGCGTAGCGATTGGAGGTCCGTCGGCAGTGCCGGGCAAGCTTACATAGACCGCGGAGCGAATCCTTGGTTTGGGATTGCTCGGGGAGTGTCACTTGCACGTCCCCGTTGGACGGCGTAGCATGTCGTCAGCGTATTTATGATATCGTTTTCTTGACCGTTGTAGTGGTCCATCAGGAAAGGGAATTTAAGGTGAAGTTTCTAGCGCTACTTGGCGCCGGGCTGTTGGCTTTGACTGTCAGCACTGTGCAGGCTGATGACAAAGCGGAGACACCCGCCGCCCTGAAATTCAAGATGAAGTCAATCGACGGTAAGGTAGTTGACCTGGCCAAGTATCACGGCAAGGTGGTGATGATCGTCAATTTGGCGAGCCAGTGAGGCCTTACCCCCCAGTACCTGCAGTTGCAGGCAATGCATGAAAAGTACGGCAAACAGGGTTTGGTAGTACTCGGTTTCCCCTGTAATCAGTTTGGTAACCAGGAGCCAGGCACAAATTTGGAAATCAAGGAGTTCTGCACGTCGAAGTACAAGGTCAGCTTTGACATGTTTGCCAAAGTGGAAGTCAACGGTAAGACGGCTTGCAAGCTTTACCAGCACCTCACCAAGTCAGATGCCAAGCCCAAAGGTGGGCCCGGGAAAGTGGCGTGGAATTTTGAGAAATTCGTGTTGGGTCGCGATGGCAGCGTCATCGGACGTTTTGGCCCACGGGTCAAGCCGGATGATGCGGCAGTTGTCAAACTAGTGCAGGCCGAGCTTGCCAAGAAATAGCCCCATCTTGTGTCGGACACGAGACGTTTCCAGCGGTCGCTTGCATGTACAGCAAGCGGCCGCTTTTGGTTTTGTGCTTGGATGTTTTGCAGCGAGTTAACCCAACGCTGCACCAGGCCACAGGCAAGGTGCTATTTTGTTCTGGAACAGGAATTGTTGCGATCATGGTTGCGGTACTACTCAGTCTGGTGGTTTTGACGCCGGGTCAACAGCCTGCAGCTCAACGGGTTGCGGCACCTGTGTCGCCAACGGTACCGCGCCGCGTGCACGACATTGGAGTGGAGATGCGAGGCTTGTTGCGAGCGCAGGCTCGTGCGAAGACGGATCTGGAAAGTTGTCGGTTGGTGCAGCAAATGTGCATTTTATTCCGGGAGGTTGTAAGTCACCCGCAGTGGGAATCGAGTGAGCGCTTGATGGCTTACAAAGCGCAGTTGTCAGCGCGGTTGAGGAAAGTCTCGCAGCGATTGCAGAGCCAGTTGTCGCGTCGTCAGCGACAGGTGTTTCGCCGGACGTATGAACCGGACATCCTGGCGGCGACCGACCGATTTGCCAAGGAACTCCAATGGATGGGCGCGACGCTGGGAGGGCCAGCGCAACTCGTCGCTTTTGCAACAGGGTTGTCAGGGGCATCGACCGTCTCCGCTGCGCCCGCGCTGGACGCCGCCGGCGGAGCGGCGGTAAACGACGCCCAGCAACTCATCGAATTGATCCAGCGGACGATCATGCCGGAATTCTGGGATCGCAACGGAGGCCCCGGAACGATTGTCTACTATGCTCCAGTGCACGCGCTGGTGGTGCGTGCTACGAGAGGCGTCCACCAGCGGCTGGGTGGCTTGCTACAAGGGGCTGCACGTCGTGGCGGTCGTTAGCAGGCACAATATCTGGTTGTCGCGGGATGTGCCTGCCAGCGCGACGTGTGATTCCGTGGTTTATTGAGAATGATGAATGGGCAAGAATAGGACTGCTTGACTAGTCTGGAGAGGTCTCAGGAAATGACGCGTTCTATGCCGCGGCGCCGTGCTCCGAGTGGTGGGCAGACACGCTCCTCTTCCGCCACGACGCTGCGTATTATTGGCGGTGAGTTTCGTGGTCGGAAGATCGGCTACACCGGCGACCCGCGCACTCGGCCAATGAAAGAACGTCTGCGGGAAGCTGTGTTTAATTTGGTGGGGCCAGCGGTCCGGGGGAAACACGCTGTTGATTTGTTCGCGGGTACCGGTGCTTTGGCCCTCGAGGCGATCAGCCGGGGTGCCCGTTGTGCAACGATGATTGAACGTCATTTTCCGACGGCGAAGTTCCTCGACGCGAATGCGAGTGCTTTAGGAGTGGAAAGTCGCTGTACGGTGGTGCGCGGCGATGTGTTCGTATGGGGGCGTACCTTTTCTGTCACCGACAAGACGATCATTCCTCAGGCCACGGCCCTGGCGTGGGTAGTGTTTTGTTGTCCTCCGTATGCCTTCTATCACGATCGCTGGGAAGAGCTGGGCCAGCTTTTGTCGCAGTGCCAACGACGGGCTCCCGCGGGGAGTCTCTTGATCGTTGAGTCGGATCTCAATTTTGCGACTGATGCACTGCCCCTGCCCGAGACGTGGGACACCCGCAGCTATTCTCCGGCACAAGTGTCGGTACATACCGTGTCCGATTCGTCCAGTGACAAGCACGGATAAGTGTGGCCGGTCTGGAGGGTGTGGTGCCAGCGAAGCGGCAGCGAGCCTGAATCAACTTGTCCCTGGGACGCCGCTCCAGCTAGACTGCAGGTGGGATTGCTGATCCGGGAGGTGAAAATATGGCATCGAAGGCATTTATCAAGCACACCGACCATGCGCTAAGGACAAAAGGCGTGTTCTACTGGGTGGCCGGTCTGGTGGTTTCTGCGGTGATGGGAAGTGGTTGTTCCGATGGGGATGTTGCCACCGCGCCAGAGCGTCTGACGCCCCCCAATGTGCCCGCGCCGGCGCAGCCATCGAGGACTCCGCCCGCCACCACGCAATCTGGCGAGCTGAATTCTGCGAAGGACGACAGTGATATGCTCTCGGCTGGCGGATCGGAAGCGGATACAACGCCGTCGGGCGATTCGCAGCAGGCGGAGAAGGCTGCCGGAGACAATCCCAGCCAGGAAGATGCAGCGACCGACAAACGCCCGGCTGAAGTTGCGGTCGACCAGTCTACCGGTCCGGCGGATGTTGCGATGTCGCAGAAGATACGCCTGGCGGTGCGCGCGTTACGCAGTGAAAGTGGCAAGCTTCAGGTTGTGGGGCGCGCGCTTTCTCCGGCGGAACAGACGCGTGTCCAAGACCTGGAGCAGGCGATCCAGCACCTGGAAGTATCGTTGCAAGCACTTGCTCCAACCGCTGGGAAGAAGCGCTCGGGTGAGGTGGCTGAGGGCGACCCGGTGAATGCAGAGCACCTGATTGATGAATTGATCAAGAGCACCGACGCGTCGATAGCCGAGATCCAGGTGGTCGGGCGCGCCATGACGGATGCTGAATTGAGTCGTGCTCGAACACTGCTCCGCGTTGCGGACGGATTGCGCCGTGCCGTAGGTGAGATTGCCTTGGAAGACACGGGAGGCAGGCCGCAGCCCGATTTGCTGGAGTTATTGCCAGATTGATCGCGGCGAACAGAGGCTTTGGATCTGTTGTGATGTCCGGGGCTGTGGGGCTAGCGACGTTCCGGTGCGAAGGGTGTGACATCCAGTCCTGGATCGCCACCAAGCACTAGTTGTGCAATGATCCGGGCACTTACTACAGATTGGGTCAGGCCGAGCATTCCGTGGCCCGTTGCTATCAGGAGGTTGTCGAATCGTTTTGACCGGCCGATGATCGGCAGGCCATCGCTGCTCAACGGTCTCATGCCAGTCCAGGTTTCCAGCGGTTCGGCAGCGGCAAAGTGTGGCAAGTACTGCTTGGCCGCTCTGACGATGGCTGCCACTCTCCGTTGATTGATCTGTAGCTGCAGCCCCGCCAGTTCCATTGTGCCAGCCAGCCGGATCGTATCACGCCATGGAGTGACACCGACTTTTGCCTCCGCCAGGTTGAGTGGATTTTGTGGTGTCCCCGGTTGTCGCTTCAATGTGACGCTGTAGCCCTTGGCCGGTTCGACCGGCAGCCGCAGGCCTAGCTTGCGGCCTTGAATCAGTGTCCATGCGCCGGCGGCGAACACAACGTTCTCCGGGTGCAGGGTTCCGCTGGAGGTGGCGACTTCAGTGATCCTGGTTCCTTGTACCGTGTAGCCGTTGACCGTGGTCTGGTCCAGTATCTGTACGTCTTGGCCCGGTAAACGGCTTGCCAGTTGCTTGACAAATTGATCCGGGACACAGTCCGCTTCGCCCGGGTAGAAAACGCCGCCACACATCGTGTCCGACAGCTCGGGCTCACGCGCCCGTAATTCGGCCGCGGAAAGTACTTCACCCGGGATGCCGTGGTCGTTCAGGCGTTTGCACTCACGGATTCCCTTTTGGAGTCCGATTTCCGTGCGGAACGCATAAATGATGCCCCGTTGTTCAAACTGGCAATCGATTTGGTGCCGCTGGACAAGTTCCCTGGTCAATGGCAAGACGTGGCGGTTCAACTCTGCCATCGCCTGCAAGCCACGTAGCTGGGCGGGCTCATTGCAGTGCCGATAGAATCGCCACAACCAACTCCACATCGCTGGTCGGAGTGTCGGTTTGATGTAGAGAGGTGAGTCGCCCTGGAGCATCCACTTCAACGTCTGATAAACCAGTCCTGGGCCTGGAATGGGAAGCGAATGGCAGGGGGTCACCCAGCCGGCATTACCATGTGAGCAGCCACTGCAAACCGTGTTCTGTTCTACGAGCGTTACAGAGCGGCCGGCATCCGCAAGCGCCAATGCGCAATTGACTCCTAGCACGCCACCGCCAATGACAAGGTCTTGGATAGATCGGTTCATGCGATTGCTGATTGGGGATGCGCTGGGAGTGAGTCAGGCAAGCGGTGTGCGTCCACAACGGAGACCCACTGGGGCATTGTAACGCGCCACGCTGGCGTGGAGTTCAGGCCACCAGGGAACAGCCGCTTTCTGTGGCGGGGCAGGTGGCTCATCGGCCTAGCGTTGCAATATGCGGGCCGGAGGTTGCAAGCCAGGTGGAGCGAACGGTGGGGCAGGTCCGATCGCAGCTCCCGGGGGAGGCGTTTGTCGACCGGCGGGCAGGGCACTATTGAGTTCGACCGATTGAACACCTTCCAGATTCAGCAGATTGGTTCGTGGCTGATAGACAATCCGTTCTAATCGAGTCGTCTGTGGTTCTGCGCCAATACGTTGCTGTCGCGTAAGTACAGCGAATGTGCGACCAGTTCCTTCCAGAATCAACAGGTCTTTGTGATGGGCGTATTTCAACGCGTGTCCGGTGGCGGTAAAAAAACCGCTTTGTTCTTGTCCTTCAACACGGATATTGCCACGCGCCAGCATCTCGACCCCGGGAGACTGTTTGTCCGCGACATCGGCCACGGTGAGTTGGTCGCTATGCAGTACGCCGCCGGGGCGCGCACGACTGACGATTTGTTCTGCGGTCACCTGGTCACCCCACTGCGCGACTGGACCGTAGACGGCTTTTACTTGTTGTTTGAATGTGATTTCACGATAGTCGAGATTGCCGGTCATTTCCCTGGCAAAACGGACATCCAGATAGAGCAGCTCGGCAGCCGGTGATGTTTCGACTGGGCCAGTACGATCCGGTTGCAGTGGGTCACGATTGTAACGAACCGAACTGAGCCAACCTGGGCCGTCGGCTCTGAGTGCGCCGGTTGCTCCTTGCAGACTCAAGTTACTGACTTCCAGACGTTCCCGTGATTGTTGCAGCCCGGCCTTGTTGAAAGTGTGGTTCTCCAGAACGCTGGGGCCCACAAAGAACAGTTGCTGGTATTGAGCGCTCCGTTGTCGTTGGGAGAAGTCGAGTTTTTCAGCCAGAGTGACCCTCACATCTTCACCGAGTGCGACAAAGTCACTGAAGTTACCGGTGGTTTGAATTTGTTTCCCTTGGATGACTACCTGGCCGCGTGCAGCAGCAGTCTGACC
The DNA here is from genome assembly GCA_002724245.1 of Planctomycetaceae bacterium. Taxonomy (GTDB): domain Bacteria; phylum Planctomycetota; class Planctomycetia; order Pirellulales; family Pirellulaceae; genus UBA9264. The sequence continues at coordinate 6,359 of PBOG01000098.1, read as the reverse complement.
GTCAAATGCCAGGTGTCCGCTCCATTGCAGCTCAAGTGGACCGTTGGTTTTATTCTTGCTCTGGGGTTGTGCTGTGATGCGCCCCGCACCATTGACCCACAGCTGGTTGGTTCCCTGGTGCATCTGGATCGTCTGGCCGATGAGGGTTACACCTTCCGCGGCAATATGTGCCGGTCGCTCCTCAGCAGGAGCAGCTGGTACGTCAGCAGTCGACACGGGTGAACCGATGAGCATGAGTTTTGGATTGTTTGACCCACCGGCCGTCAATTCAAGGTGATTACCAGCCAGTGTGATTGGCACGCCGGTGCTCGCGGAATCGCGGATTTCGACAAGTTCGACATTTCCGTCGAGGCTGGCATTTTCCAGGGTGGTTTGCCGGTGGTCGCGTATAAAGTGAAGCTGTGCGGTGCGGCTGGCCAGTCGAAAGGTTCGTTGAGACGCGGGCGGTGCGGCCGTCTTTGCGGATTGTGGGACTGCTGGCGCTCGCGATGAAGTGGCCGCTGCTGTGGTTTTGCTGAAGCCAGTCGTGGGTGTCAGGTCGTCCAACCAGACCTCCAGACGTTCGACGCTGGCCTGCATCTGTCGGCCAGCGAGTTGGACACTGCCTGTGGCCAACATTTTTTCGAGTTCAATACGCGGTTTTTCAGGAGGGTTGTTGTCTGTCTGCTGGGGGGAGGTTTGTCGGAGCCATACATGAATTTGATTGGCAGCCAAAGAACCCTCCGCTGACGATTGCAGCCGTGCGCCGCCAGACAGGGAGAGCACGTGTGCATTGCCCTGTGGTTCCAGCCTTAATTCTTCCGTCCAGTCGGCCTGCAACGTTACTTGTCCCTTGTCGTGTTCTCGGAAGTGTCCGCCGCCGCCAGCTCGCAAACGCCCCAGTAGGCCAGGTTGCTCACCGAGTTCGTATTCGATCTGAGGTGCGCTGACTGCATGGTTGTCGTGTTCAAGTTCGACCCGTCGGGAGTCTTCGAGTTGGAGGGTTCTACGTGTCAGATCGTATGCCAGCTTTTCGCAGCGAACGCGGGCAGCAGCGGTGTGCGCTTCCAGTGTGACCGGTGTTCCCTGCGCGACAATTTGTTTGACCATGCCCCGGCGAGGCACGCGTTCTTGTTTCTCAAGCCGCTCGACAGGTGAGGATTCAAAGTACGCCTTCAGCTGCTGGCAAAACAAGCGATCAGTTGCGCCGGAATCGGCGAAATGAGTTACTTGCACGTCCTCTTCCAGAGACGCAGTTTGTCGCAAGAAGTCGAACAGCAATGGCCCTTTGCAGCGCAGTTGCAGGTGGGTTGCTTGTGACGCAGAAGGCTGGTCGTGTGGCACGTTCTTCGAGATCAGCGGTGTTTTTCCGGAATCTGGTAATTCAATTTGCAGCTGGTCGAGATGGATGAGTTCCAGTGTGCGTAATTTTCCGAGTGCGAGGTGTCCTTCCACATCTTCGGTATTGTCGAAGTCCAGTAACAGCTCACGGCCTGTGCCAGTATTGGGGCCAAAGCGGAATTCGACTGCGGCGGTAGTCCAAATCCGGTCCAGAGTGATTCGCAGGTTTTGAGTGCGCACGAACAGGTCATTCTTGCCGCCCGGCTGGGACGGTGGGCTCCAGAGTGTGACTTCGCCGCGGAGTCTCCCGCCAAGCAGCTTGCCCGCTTTGGCGGACATCAGCGAGAGTGCGCGTTGGAACTGCAGCTCGGCGCCTTCCGGAGCTTGCATGACGACCCATCGTGAATCGGTTTCTGCCTCACTTTCTGCGGTAGAGGACTCTACTTCCACGATCATGGTCACCGGATGCAAGTTCAAGCGGCCGTTTGCGCCAGTACGGTAGTCTTGAAAAAGGAGGCTGCCGTGCGGCGTCCGGAGCACCTTTGGCTTGTCACGTTCCCAGGCGCCAACAGGAAAAAAACGAGCGTAGTTCTGCTGTGTGAGCTTGCTTGCATTTCCCGCCGGTACTGCATCAAAAGCTTTGGCTACGGGTTCAAATGTGGGTTCAAACACCGGTACCAGGGCCACCTGGTAGAGTCCAAATGCGGCCAAAGTGCATCCCAGCGATACCACAAAACGCACTGGTGTGCCCAGTGGACCGTTCGTGATACTCTTGGGGAGACGCAAGTTGAACAGGTGCATCCAGAGGGCTTCCTGCGGGGTCTGATGACATTCTGAGTGGCTTGCTCGGAATGCCAGTTTTCAATGGAATTCGATGTTGCGGTATGTGGAACTGGCTCGCAGTTGCTGCAGAGAAAGTGCTTTCCAGACGAAAGCTCACGGGGTGAAGTGAGCCTTCGCGCTAGCGTGATTCGACCCCGTATCTAGTGAGAAGTTCTCCCCAGCGTTGTTTGGCCTTTAAGGCAAGTTCGATGACTTCGCGGACAGCGCCTTGTCCGCCAGGAGTTGTTGTCACGTAGTCCGCAGCTGCTCGGACCTCTGGAGCGGCATCGGCCACGGCGACCCCCCAACCGACGTGTTGCATGACCGGTAAATCTGGGAGGTCATCCCCGATGTAGCAGACTTGTGTGGCGGTCAAATCTAGCTCTTCGAGAAGGGCGCAGGCTGCAGGAAGCTTGTCTTCGAAGCCCTGTCGCACCGGATCGATTCCCAACTCGGTGGCCCGTAGTTTGACGATGTGAGAGACACGGCCAGTCAATAAACCAAAACGAAAACCGGCTTGTGTCCAGAGTTTGATACCGAGTCCGTCGCGGGTGTGAAAACGTTTCGTTTCGATTCCCTGGTTGTCGTAGACGATGCCGCCGTCGGTTAGCACTCCATCGACATCAGAGAGGATGAAAACGACCTCCTGGGCAGACGCGGATGTACTCATTGGTTTCCCTTTGAAGAGTCGACGGCCGGAGGAAACTGAAGCGTGCCGGGGCGCTCGCTCGAGGGATTTTCTGGAGACTTCTCCGGAGGGGGAACGGGTGCCGGCATCGCGCCGACGACGTCGGTAATGTCGAGCATGCCGACTGGCTGGTTGTTGCTGTCGACGACAGGGAGTTCACTGATCTTGTGTTCGGCGAGCACCGTGACGGCATCTATAACAGAGCTGTTCGATGAAACGGTTCGTGGTGCAGGAGTCATCACGTGACGAATCGGTTGATCGAGTATCTGGTCTTGCCCTGATTCGAGCAGTCGCGCCAGGTCACTGTCCGTGAACAGGCCTGTCAACGTGCCTGTGGGGCCGGTCAGCATAATCGCGCCTGTGCGACGTCCTGGTTGGCTGGTCTGGACAATGATTTCACGCACCGTTTGACTTTCGTCGGCGACGCGACAGGCAGTGAGTTTTCGCATCAGTTCGTCAACTTGTGCCAGCCTGCGGCCCAAACTCCCGGCAGGATGGCAGCGGGCAAAGTCCTCCGCTGAAAAATTGCGGTTGCGGCTTACTACGAGAGCGAGTGCATCACCCATACTGAGCATCGCTGTTGTACTGGTCGTGGGCGCCAGTCCGAGACGACAGGCTTCATGCAGGGGGCCCAGGTCGAGTACCAGATTTGCCGCTTGGCCGAGCTGGCTCTCCGGGTGCCCGGTCATCGCGATCAAACAGACTTCGAGGCGACGCAGTGTTGGTAACAGGCGTAGCACTTCTTCTGTTTCGCCGCTGAATGAGAGCGCCATTACGAGGTCGCCGCGGGTAATTTTTCCGAGGTCGCCATGGACGGCCTCCGCAGGATGAAGGAAGTGGCTCGGTGTGCCGGTCGAAGCCAAGGTGGCGCAAATTTTCTGGCCAATCAGGCCGGCTTTACCCATGCCCAGCAGAATGACATTTCCACGACATGTTGATATCTGGTCTGCGGCGTCCAGAAAATCTTCGGAAAGCCGGTCGGCCAATTGGATCACTGCCTGACCCTCGGTGCGTAGAACTTCCGAGGCGTAACGCAGTTGTTCAAACCGACTGAAACCCGACTTGCGCGCAGGAGCGTCCATACTCATCGCGTCATCCTTGACTCGCGAGGATTTGATTGCCTCCACAGGGCTGGCGGGATTGTAGCCAAGTCGTTGACTGCGAGCAACGCGAAGCCGTGGCCGGATTGCAACAAATCGGGGTGTGCTGGAGAGCTGGGGAAGCAGCCCACTTGACTTGTCGTCACAGTCCACGATATTCGGACGTGCCTGGGAGATTTCTGCGTCGCGGTATTGACGTTTGGACGCAAGAACTGCCTCGGAACTCCTGGTCTGACGGTGGTGTGGGGCTTGGGGTTCACGGGGAACTGGCTGGATTGAGCCAGCAGTTCGGCCGCTCGACGTGGCACCGCGGTCAGGGGAAGACTTGCACGGGACGGCCAGGTGTTCGTCCCATGTCCGAATTGGACCACCTAACCAACCAGCTTTGAGGAGTGAGTTTCATGGGTCGCGCGAAGATCACGATTGTCGGTGCAGGTAATGTCGGTGCGACAACGGCACATTGGTGTGCCGCAGGGGAGCTTGGAGATATTGTGCTCCTGGATATTCCGCAAACGGAAGATATGCCCAAGGGGAAAGCACTCGATTTGATGGAAGCTTCTCCGGTCATGGGTTTTGATTCCAATGTCACGGGAACCACCAGCTACGAAGACACGGCCGGTAGCGATATTGTGGTAATCACGGCTGGATTGCCGCGTAAACCGGGCATGAGTCGCGATGATTTGCTGGCGACGAATGCCAGAATCGTGACTTCGGTGACGGCGGCAGTCAAAGATTCCAGTCCTGATGCGATTCTTATCGTGGTCAGCAATCCACTTGACGCCATGGTCCAACAGGCACTGCGTATCAGTGGTTTTCCTTCGGAACGTGTTGTCGGGCAGGCGGGTGTTCTGGACACGGCACGCTACCGCACCTTCCTGGCCATGGAATTGGGAGTGAGTGTTGAGGATGTATCGGCGCTCCTCATGGGTGGCCATGGCGACACGATGGTGCCGATGCCTAGCTGCACCTCCGTTGGGGGGATTCCAATTCGCCGATTGTTGAACGAAGAACGCCTTGCCGAAATCGTGCAGCGCACGCGTGATGGGGGTGCCGAGATTGTCGGACTCCTGAAAACGGGGAGCGCTTACTACGCACCAGCAGCGGCAACGGCGCAAATGGTGGAAGCCATTGTCCGTGACAAGAAGCGAGTCATTCCCTGTGCGGCCTACTGTGACCAAGAGTATTCCGTAGGTGGATATTACGTAGGCGTTCCTGTAGTCCTGGGTGCCGGTGGCGTGGAACGCATTATTGAACTGGAATTGGATCCACAGGAGCAAAGTGATTTCCAGACTAGTGTGGAACACGTGAAATCGCTCGTTAGCACTATGAACGGTCTCTTAGAGGCGAAATAGACGCTAGCCGGTGTTTTGCAGGTAGCTTTTTGTGGCTTCTGACGTGACTCGGAGGTCGTTGGGTGCACGGTGTAGCTGCGCTGACGCGAGTTCGACAAGGCTCCGCTGCTGCGTCGCCATGCGCGAATGGGATTGACACCACGGCGTCTGGAGTTTCATAATCCGCCCGCGCTGGTGGATTGTGCGGTCCGGGTCGTGGGAGGCGATCTACCAACAGCACCTTCAGTCGGTCTTGTATGAAGCGTGATTCCCACTTGAAGAGATGTGATGAGGCAGCCACTTTCTTTTCAGTTGACCACGCGTATTGCTACCAGCAACGTCCGTAGAGACGGGGCGGCTGGAGCCTGTTCTGACAGCAAATCTGTTGCTTCCAGGCACGCAAGTCGCTGTTATTTTGGTCCGTTGCATTACGAGTCTGGTTACGCATACCCCGTTATTGTCTGGTTGCATGAGGCGGGTGCAGACGAGTACCAGTTACAGCGTGTCATGCCGTTATTGAGTACCCGGAATTATGTGGGTGTCGGGTTGCGTGGTGACCTGCGCTTGCAGGACGGTTCGGGTTATGACTGGTCGTTAGCAGTACGGCATTTGCCCGGCCTGATGGAAGGAGTCAGGGCGGCAGTGAATGCGGTCAAATGCCGCTACCACGTTAACTCCAAGCAAGTGTTCCTGGCCGGCTTGGGATCGGGTGGCGCTGCCGCCATGCAGATTGGTTTACACCATCCCGAAGAATTTGCGGGGATCATTTCCTTGGGCGATGACTGCCGCGCGGAATGCATGCCACCTTTGCGATCGGATGGTCTGCGTGGTTTTCCGATTCTGGTTGCCAGACAGCGGTTGTCGCAAGAAACAGTACGGCCCGAGGATCTACTGATACAGGCCGCGGGTGTTGATTGCACGCGGTACGAATGCCCCCAGCCAGTGTGTATCACGGAACCGTTTTTCGGCAGAGTCAATGCCTGGATTATGGCGCGTGCGGCGCGTCATCTGATCCGGTGAGTTACTTTTGGACGACACTAGCTGCCTGCTGTCTGTATGCCGGCAGCTGAACTGTTTGCTTGGGCCAGCTTTGCGTCT
>PBOG01000097.1 GCA_002724245.1 Planctomycetaceae bacterium | reverse complement strand
GAGAAATTGCGAAGGTGGACGGACCGAACGCGCCGAACACGCGGTCGTGCCCAAACTGTGGGGTGGAGGGGCATCGGTTGGACGCGAATTTCTGCCACTCCTGCGCGCACGAACTGAAGCCAGCCGACTTGGAGTGATGCTGGGCGTAAAGTCATTCGGGTTGTCTTTGATGATCAACCGGTTTCAAACAATGTTCCTGTAAGGAAGTCTGCGCAGGGGTTTAATTTTGACCCGGTGGGGAGGTGTGGAGTAGGGTGTTTGCATGAAGCGCACTCGGTTGTTCCTTGTTGTATTCCTTGGCATGGCGTTTTCTGTTTTCCCGGAGGATTGGCCGCGATGGAGAGGTCCAAGCTTGAATGGAATCTCCACGGAAAAAAATTGGTCGAGCGACTGGGGTAGCGGGCCGAAGGTGGCATGGAGAGGGAACGTGGGGCTGGGATACTCCTCTGTGGTGGTGGCCGATGGACGATTGTTCACTCAGGGCAATATTCGGGACCAAGACACCGTCTACTGCCTGGACGCGGTGACGGGGAAGGAAATCTGGAAGCATACGTATGCGGAAAAGACAGACCCGAAGTATTACCAAGGAGGCACAAGCGCGACGCCGACAGTGGATGGCAAGGTGGTCATCACGGTGGCGAAGTCGGGCCTGACGCATTGTCTGGATGTGGCGACAGGTCGGGTGTTGTGGAAGCAGGATGTTTTGCGGGCCATTGGCGCGAAGAAGCCAACGTGGGGACTGGCAGGTTCGGCGCTGGTGATTGGCAACGCGATTTACCTGAACGCGGGCAGCAACGGGGTGGCGCTGAACAAGCAAACGGGAGCAGTGATCTGGAAATCGGGCAACGGCGCAGCGGGATATTCCACGCCGGTGCCGTACCGGACACAGGCCGGTTTCGCACTGGCGATGTTCTCAGAAAAGGCTGTGGTTGGCGTGGACAGCACGAACGGGCGGCGGCTGTGGCAATATCCCTGGGTGACAAAGTACGACATGAACGCGCCTGACCCGATTATCGTGGGGCGCCACATGTTCATCACCAGCGGCTACGGGCACGGTGGTGCGCTGCTGGAATTCACCAATGCCGGTCCGCGCAAGGTGTGGGAAAACAAGAACATGCGCGCGCAGATGAATGGACCGATCCTGATTGGGCAACACCTTTACGGCATCGACGGCGATGCGCGACGGTTCACGCTCAAGTGCATCGAGTTGGCGACGGGCAAGGAAGTCTGGAAGGGGGATAACATTTCGGGCCTGATGGCGGCAGACGGCAAGTTGATCTGTCAGGGCGAGACAGGGACGTTGTACATTGTGGCCGCTTCGCCAAAAAGCTACCGGAAGTTGGCACAGGCCAACGTGTTTCGCGACGTAAGCTGGAGCACGCCGGTGCTGGCGAATGGCCGCATCTACTGCCGAGGGGGCAAGGGCAGCCTTGTGTGCTTGGACGTGCGCAAACAGTAAAGCGTAGTTCACGGGCCTGACCATTTTTACTACATGACGGCATTGGAAATTGCGGAACGCGTACAGCCACTTTACCGGCGCATCCAGTGGACGGCGTTGCTGGCGATGGGGCTGTTAATGGTGGTGGGATTTCTCTCGGGCAAGTTCTTCCCGTTTCAAGGGCAAATGATCTTCTGTCTGTTCGGGGTCGGCACGGGTGCAGCGGTGGCACGAATGTTTCATCCGGCGGGACGGGAGCTCACATGGCTTGCCGCAGCAGCACTACTGGCGGTCACGGCCTCGCAGGTGTTTTATCAATTGCTTGTGTGGTCGGAAACATGGCGTGTGCATCCGTCGGTGATTGGCTGGCGACTGTGGTGGAGTTCAGTGGTGGGAACGATTTGTCTGGGACTGCTGCAGGTACTGTGGCGCGCAGGTGCACGGTGGAAATGGAACTCGGGACGGACGACTTTGGGCTTCACGGCGTTGTTGGGGGCGTTGCTTATATGGCTGGCATTCCGGCCAAACCCAGTGGCGACGTTTCCGGGATGGTGGTTGATACTAACGCCACTGGCGGCACTGGGATCATTCGTGGGCTCAACGGTGCTGATCACACGCTGGGTGCGATCGCGGCCAGATTCGCCGACGCCAATGGCGCAATGGTTCCGCACGGCACTGTCGGTGACTGCGCAAGTGGTGGTGGTGGCGGGGGCGTTTTACGTGGGACGCCTGTCGGTGCCGCCGCCCAGCCCGTTCGACCACATGCCATCGGCGTTGGCGGAAATGTCAACAGAAGAAGTACAGCGGCAGGTGGAACTGGACCACCGGGCACTACGGGAGGTGGTGCACAGCTTGGATGCACTGGGAGATGAGGCGGAGCAGTGGCACGCTACAGTGCAAAAAACAATGCGTGATGAAAACCGGGAAATTTATAACCCGGCCGAGACTGATGCATTGCGTGACTTGTTTGGGCGTTTCCTGCGCTATCGCGGCAGGCTAACACGGATGGTGGCACTGTATCTGGGCTTCCGCGAAGTGCGGGATGACGCACTGCGGGCACGTGCATACCTGCTGGGGTACTGCGCGGGAGCAACTCTGCTGGAGTCGGGTCGGCGATTGGTGAAGGAATTTCGTGACGACCCACTGGCGCGCGCAAAACTGAATGAGGCCGATCCAGGCAGATTAAAGCCGGACATGTTCGAGGCGGTTTACCACGGTGTCACATCGCCGGAACACATGGAGATGTTTGCCACACTGGGTCGGCTGTACCGGGATTACCAGCAGCGGTGGCGCGAGGAAGAGGTATTTAAGCAAGCGGATTTCGACTGGCTGGCAGGGCGCATTGAGTCTAGCACGAGCAGCATTGCAGATATCCGCCTGAGCCCAACACGCGCCTGGTTCTCACGCATCAAGCGGCGAATGTTGCGCGATGCAAACATGCCGCTGTACGAGGCGCAGGAAATCATGTCCACCATCGTGGGCGACACGCGGATGGTGAGCCGGCCGGCGTTCATTTCCGAAGCGCAGATCGTCACGGCAAAGGGGATGCTGGAACCAGGCGACATCCTGCTGGTCCGGCGCAACTGGTATCTGTCCAACGCGTTCCTGCCCGGCTTCTGGCCGCACGCTGCTCTTTACGTGGGCACGCCGGAGCAGCTCAAGGCGCTGGGTATCGATGAATCCAATGCGGGCCCGGCATGGGAAGACTACATGACGCCGGAGGATGGACGTCAGCGCGTGGTGCTGGAGGCGGTGAGTGAGGGTGTAGGCTTTTATGCCGCGGAACACTCGATGGGTGCGGACTACGTGCTGGCCATGCGTCCCAAGCTGGCACCGGAACAAATACGGCAGGCGATCCTAAAGGCGTTCGAATACAACAGCCGCGATTATGACTTCAACTTCGACTTTTTCACGGACGACAAAATCGTGTGCAGCGAGCTGATTTATCGGGCTTATCACCCAATGCTGACAATGGACAACGAGACAGTGCTGGGCAAGACGGTGATCACGCCGCTGGGCCTCGGGCGAAAATGCACACGCGAGCATGGACAGCCAGGCGGACAATTGGAATTCGTACTCTTCCTCGACACTGCCGCAGGGCAGTCCTCCGCACACTTTGCCCGCATGCAAAACTGCGCGCCCTCAATGGACCGGCCAAAGGCGTTCAACGAGTAGCACACTAGAAAACCCATCGACAACGGCATCAGGGCGGGCCATAATTTTCCCATGAAGAAAATCGCGACGCTCATTGTGTGTTCATTCTTGGCTGTCACTGTTGAGGCAGCCGAGCGGGCGGCTGTGTCCAAGCCGAATGATCTTGGCCGGCTCACATTCCAGGCCGTGCAGGCGGACGATGTGGACGCCTTCATCAATCTCTCCGTCCACGGCCTTTCGGAAAGGGATACCGGCCGACTGCTGGACAGCATCGTCGACAAGTTTCTCGGCGTGGTAAAAAAGGACATGACCGTGCGCATTGAACTGCTGGACGAAATTCCTACGGACAAACTTAAGCCCAACACCAAGCGAGCACTGGCGGAAGCCAAGGCGTTTCTCAAGGATTCCTCAGAGTTCAAAGCCAATGCCGTAAACGAGGCACTGGTAAAGATGGATACTGAGCGAAATGTCTTGCGCGCTGAATTCGCCAAGCTGAAGACCACGCTCGACAAAAAAGGGATCGACCTCAGCCAAGCTTCACTCTTCAAGGTGGATACAAGTGATGTGCGGCCTGCGTTTGAAGATGGTGGCTCGCCGTTTGAAGGCGGCGATCTTGACGTGATATTTACCCATAAGGGCCGCCGTTACACGCTGACACTCGGTGAATGTTCCAACCCGCCCGGCTTCGGGTGGCTGGCCAACAAGGCCCCGCGTTTCCGCGATCCTGACAACCCCGACGACGTAGCCGCGCGCCCCAAGCTACCCCCAACCCTGCCAGCCCTGAAGCCAGCCGCAGTTGAAGGTGATGAATCCGATGCGTATGACGACAACTGGTCCACTGATTTTGAAGCCGCAAAGGCACTGGCCGCGAAGGAGAAGAAGCTGATCTATCTCGACTTCACTGGCTCCGACTGGTGCCCACCTTGCAAGGCGTTGCACAAAAACGTGCTGGTGAAGCCAGAGTTCCTCGACTACGCAAAGGAGAATCTCGTGCTGGTCGTTGTCGATTTTCCGCGCAAACGCAAACTGGAGCCAGAGCTGGCCAAGTCCAACAAGGCACTAGCCAAGAAGTTCGGCGTGCGCGGCTATCCCACCATCGTTATCATTGATGCCAACGGCAAGGAACTCCACCGGCACGTTGGCTACGGAGGCCAAAAGGCTTCAGCCTACGTGGCGGGCCTAAAGGACAAGCTTGGGCGTTGACATCTCATGGCATGAAAATTCCCGCAGTGTTCCTGCTCCTGCTGGCCGGTTGCGGCGGCAGTGTGGATGAGCCGCCAAGGCCAGTCGCTTCAGGTGACACTCGTCATCGGGGAGGGCTGACACACGGGGAAATTTCCCTTGTGCAGGCACTGCCCCCCATCGGGCCGGTGGGTATGCAGGCCTTGTCGTTTATCATGATTATGCGGAATTTGGAGGAGCAAGTTGCGGCGGTGATGGACGAACCCCAAGCTGCCGATAGCAGTGATGCCGCGCACGATCATGGTGATGGAGATGTTCATGGTGGAGATGGTCACGGTGGTGGAGATCACGATCATGGTGTTGAAGATGGCCATGACGATCCGGAAGACGACGAAGGAATTGAGTTGGACGACCTCAACGAACTGGTGCCGATCGTTAACACCAACGACCCCACCGGCCAGCACGCTATTGTGGTTAACCCCAAGGGTACCCAAGGACGGCGCTATCTCGTGACGGAGATTTACTTGCGGCGCACTGATGAAGGCGACAAGGGTTTCAAGGCACGCGTCGCAAAGAATTCTAAAGTGCTCGAGAAGATTGTTCGCTATGAGTTGGAGGATCGCACCGTTGAGGATCTGCAGAAACGTTTTGTGCAGGAGGAGATTAAAATGACCTTGTTGGCCAAGTTCAATGCCGAGTTAAAAACCGCGGACCACCAAACACCAGTGAAGCGGATTTATTTCAGTAAGTGGGTGATGCAGTAATCACCTCGTCGATTTACCTCATCCCTTTTGCGCTTTTTGATGCAGCAGGAACCAATTGGTGATTGCAGTTGCTGCACGCCCATTACAATGAGGTTATCGTTTCAACCTGCAAAAATGTGATCGATCAG
>PBOG01000287.1 GCA_002724245.1 Planctomycetaceae bacterium | reverse complement strand
TTGTCGGCCCAGGGAAACGCCGTCGCAGACATCACTGGAATAGAGGTTCGAATTCAGGAAGTCGGTCAGGCGGGCAAGCAATGGGACCTTACCACAGCGATGCTAGCAGCCACCGAAACGCCTGGCGGTAGTATGGAACCCTGGCGTCTGGTCCACCGCCCACACAGCGGCGTGCCGGGGACGGCGTCTCCGGAGACCGGCCCCCCCGCCGCCCAAGTGGCCGAGTCAGTTCCTCCCCGAACCGCGAGGCCGACGGCGGTGTTCGCGGCATGGTTGGCCAAACAAGGCTTTCCGGCGCCACCAGGTGGTGGCGTGACCGCCGCACTACGACAGATAGAGACGGAAATACAGCGCCTCCTGGAAAACATCAGCAAGTCGCCTGACGACCGTGCAGCACTGGTGTTAGCAAGCCCCGTGGCCCGACTCTATATCGACGTTGTCTCAAAAACAGGTCCCTTTCGTTTCCTCAAACGCAATGACAAACTCCTGTTACCGCCGGAGGCACTGGCAGAAATCCAGAAGCTGCGTGCTGCAGAGGATGCGCTCGTCAATAATCCGACCCCGAAATATCCCGTCGCAATGGGTATCCGCGAGGGGGGGCCGAAAGGCACTGCTTACCATGGCTTCAACGACGCCCGCATCCATGAACGCGGTCATTACGCACATCTCGGTGCCATCGTTCCACGGGGAGTGCCTGGATTTCTGCCACTTCCTGATGGCACACCGGTGACAAAAGAAGAAAGCGGGCGCCGGCAATTGGCAGAATGGATAGGAAATCCGGAAAACCCGCTGCCCGCCAGAGTGATGGTGAACCGTCTCTGGCTCCACCACTTCGGAGCGGGGCTGGTTCGAACGCCAGGTAATTTTGGCTCTCTTGGTGAACCGCCAACCCACCCGCAGTTGCTCGATTACCTGGCGGGGGAATTGATCAAACAGGGTTGGTCACTCAAACAACTCCATCGACAACTTTTGACGTCCGCGACCTATCAGCAGTCCACCGAACAACACGCGGAAAAAGCAAGACGCGACCCAACCAACCGCCTTTGGGGAAAGGTGCCCTTGCGTCGTTTGGAAGCAGAAGCGATTCGTGACACACTGCTCAGCGTCTCGCGCAGTCTTGATTTGCGTATGGGCGGTCCAGTAACACGCCAGCGGGAGCCCGATGCGGATGCACTCATTAAACGGCGGGCACTCTACCTGATGACAAACCGCAGCGATAAAAGTGGGTTTCGTTTTCTGTTCGATGCTGCCAACCCGGAAAACGTCGTAGACCAAAGGACCGTATCCACGGTTGCGTCACAATCCCTGTATCTCATGAACCATCCGTTCGTCCTGCAACTTTTGCCCACGATGGCAACCGCCGCCAGTCGCGGCCTGACTCCGTCGAGCTCCGATGCGGCTGTCCGCAGGAATATCACGGAGCTCTATCTGACGTTGTTTGCCAGGAAACCCCAGCCACAGGAACAACGCCTGGGCATCTCCCTGCTGCGGAGAGCCTTCGCGAACGCCGTCCGCACCCAAGGAGACCAGGCGTGGCATCATGCCTGGCAACAGTACTGCCAGGTCTTGCTGTGTACTAATGAACTGATCTATCTCAACTAGGCCTGCTGCCTCACGGCCCGCAAAGAACGAAACGCCCCCCCATGCCTCACTCCACCCCACCCACGCGCCGACTGTTTCCACCGTTGACGAGACGTGACGCCCTGTGCCAGATGGCAGGTGGGGCGGGTACCATCGCGCTGGCCAGCATGCTGGATTCGATCGGGGCCACCGCCAGCCAGCCACCCAACGCACTGGCCACCAAGACCGGGCACCACACCGCAAAGGCCAAACGCGTTATTTTTTTGTTTATGCCTGGCGGACCCTCGCACGTCGATTTGTTTGACCCCAAGCCATTGCTCACCAAACGCGATGGTGAAAGTCAGAGTTTCATTCATCCCATCTCGGGACGAAAACGGACGGAGAAGTTGCGCCGCTCCCCATTCCGGTTTGCGCGGCATGGAGAAGCGGGAACGCCAGTCAGCGAACTCTTTCCGGAAGTCGCCCGTCACGTTGACGATATTGCCGTCATCAACTCCATGCACGCCGACAACATCAATCACGACGGCGCTTGCCTGCAGATGTGTACTGGCGAACAGGCGTTTTCACGCCCCAGTGTCGGCTCGTGGTTGCTGCACGGGTTGGGCACCGAAAACCAGAATCTGCCTGGGTTCGTTGCGATCAGTCCCAACCAGCCCGCGTTAGGTGCGCCCCTCTGGGGAAACGCTTTCCTTCCCGCCGCTTACCAGGGCACCTTTGTACAGGATCTGGAAAGGCCGATCAGAAACATGGGCAACCCGCGTTTTGATCTGGCGAGTCAACGGCAGCAACTCGACCTGCTCCAGCAGCTTAACGATCTTCACAAACAACGCAATCGCGATGTGTCGGCGCTCGATGCACGCATCGCCTCATTCGAACTTGCTTTCCGAATGCAGCAGGATGCGCCCGCGGCGTTTGATTTGGAGCACCGGACTGTCGCGACGTCCCGCGCGTATGGATTGGACGACCCGGTGACAGAAATGTTTGGGCGGCAATGTCTGATGGCGCGGAAATTGGTGGAAGAAGGAGTCCGCATGGTACTTCTTTTTCATACTAAGAGTTCGGTGGCATCCGCGTGCCAGTTGTGGGATCACCACACGGATGTCGAACCGGGACTGATCGACACCTGCGCCGCGACCGACAAGCCGATTGCGGGGCTGCTGGGTGATCTCAAACAACGCGGGTTATTGGATGACACACTCGTTGTCTGGACCGGAGAATTCGGCCGAACGCCCACGTCGGAAGGGAAAACGGGCCGTGGACATCACCCATTTGGCTTTACAACGTGGCTTGCTGGGGGAGGTGTCAAGGGTGGAATGGTGCACGGCGCAACGGATGAGTTCGGCTGGCATGCTGCCGAAGATCATGTTCATGTGCATGACTTGCACGCGACAATTCTCCACCTCATGGGCCTGGACCACGAGCGTTTAACTTACCGCTTCGGTGGCCGGGACTTCCGTTTGACCGACGTGTCGGGAAATGTGGTCGAGCAACTTTTGTCCTGACACCGAATCATCGCTGCTCGATGGGGCTGGCTGGGAGACCGGCGGCAAGGGGCCCTATGGACTTCGTACCTGAAGGGCTTGGTGGACAATCTTTTCAACCGATTTCACGTCTCGAATCGTGTCGATCGCAAACCAGCGTTTTGATCCAGCACCCAGCGATGTGACTCGCACGTTCACGGGCGTCTGGTCTTCCAATAGACCGGCTGCCACCTGCAGGTAGAACAGGCCAGCGGAATCCAAATCTGAGATCCAGGTAGGGAAATAATCCAAGCGGACCCGGGCGTCTGTGGAAACCCACTCGTCAATCCGCCGTGTGATGTCGAAAACCAGGGCTTCCTTGCCATTGAGCGACAATTGGAATCCGGCGGTAGCCGGTTCACTGCTCCAGCCGACGCTACCCAAGAACAATAAAACAACCGGTTCTTTGCCGGCGGTGACCGTCACGGCTGGAGTGCGCCACGCTAATGCTGTCCCTTTAGTTTCCTGGCGAATAAATGGCCTCTCCTGCTGCGTACCCGTGTAGTTGAACCATGTAGACAGAATCGGGGAGGGCGACGTGATCGCTGCGAAGCCACTTTGCGACACCCGAGCCAATCGCCGCAGGCGAGACATTTTTGTCAGTTCAGAACCTGGCAGCTCAACCAGCCATGGGCCAAGCCGCTCAGACAACCACTCATTTCCAGTGGGAAACTGGAATTGATCGCGAGTTAACTGCCCCTCGCCTGTTCGAAAGGTTGGGCCCAATAACTGATGAACCTCCGCCACGATCTGGTCCTCAATCCCGGGAGCATAAGAAGCAGGAAGGCCATAGTAAATCTGTGAAAACTCCGCTTCATAACCTCCTTCACGCAGGATTCGGCGAGAAGGAATATAGCTGGGTACATCATTGGCCCAGGCGTTAATCCAAATCCTGCCACCGTCCAACTCGGTCTTGAGCCGCACCGCGTAATCCACCACCACTTCGCCGGCGAGAAATACCAGACCCAGCTGTTTCCCAAAACGCCAGGTAGTCATTGTGTACGGAACGGTTTTTTCAAGTTCTCCGTTTTGATCCAGCCGTTCCAGCATCAGCGTAGCATGCTGACCGTGATAATCCGCCACTGCCGCGCGGCGTTCAAACTCAGCACGCGACGGTATATTTGCCAGGGGTAATCGCACGGATTTCTGGACTGCGTCGGGCTCACTAGCCAACGTCTCCATCGATCCTTCCACTACCTTTTTGACCACGCGTCCGAGCGTAACGCCATGTCGACGCGCGATCTTCAGCGACCCACTTGGCTGTGGGCCGACATCCGCGCCACAACCGATTGTCGTCAGCGCGACGGCACCCGGAAATCCCTTTTCGATCTCTTCATTGGCACATCCGGCCCAGTCTCCACTCACATAATTACGGCTGCCAACAGTCGTGCAGTGGCAGGCATAATTCACCCATATCGCAAAGATGCTTCCCTGCCGGTTGCGTGCTGTCATTACCGGTACGGAATGGTCCACTGGACCGTCCCGTTGGAAACCGAATCCTCGCCACTTTCCGCCTACGAGAGCGCGTCGATTCCCGCCGAAACGCGTTTGTCCCTGGCCCCACGCCAGAACCGCGTCTTGGCGGTCAGCCAAAGCCGCCGCAGCGACTTTGACGATCATGTCCTCGAGCCAAAGCGCGTACCGTTCCACACGGCGGACCTGAGCCGGGGTCGTATGACCACGCCAGACCACGGGTGCATACCCGGGCAGATTTGGTGCGTTATGGGTATGCGTACTACAGACCACCAGCCGCGCCGCCGTCACGCCGAATCTTCGCTCCAGGACGAGTGCCACCCGCTGCACAACGTGCGCGGGCACCCCACCGCTATCCACCGCGACCAGCACGACCGGATTCCGGCGACCGACTGCCAGCGACCTCGCCCAGAGTTTCTGGTCGATTCCCTGATGTTCCCCTGGCCGTCCACCAAATCCCCCGAGCAAGACGGGGTGGTTGGGGGTGATGTCCTGTTTGGCTACCCCAGTGGCGATCCAATGTTCCGCGGCCAACGCGGACATGGAGTCGCAAACGCAGAGCAAAACAAGACAGGAAGAACCAAATCGCAGGAATTGCCAGTGTTGCATGAGGGGCCTCGCACGACGACCTGGTGTAGGGAATTTGATCTCTTCATCCTAGAGGAACTCACCAGTGACACAACTCGGAGTTTCCTGCTCGGCGCGTTCCTCTGCGCACTGGCGTCCTGTAAAGGGCTACCGCGCCGTCACGATCGCGCTTAACATGAACGCCTATCCCCGGTGTTCGCCGGGTGGCCAATACGTCAACTCTCGCCAACTCTCGGCTGCGGGTCGGTTGCTATGAGGGACACGTTTCTCGCTTGTACTCTGCTGGTCTCGCTCGGCTGCGCTGACCCGAGCGCACCCTGGGAGGGCTCAGGTGCAACGATCGCACGAAATTCGCGGGGTGGGATTGTCGGCATCAATCTTGCGGAAGCCGTTGCCGACGACATGCATCTCGCACAACTCGCTACTTTGCCACACCTCACAACGCTGACCCTCGGCGCAAGTGTGGGTGATGCTGAACTCGTCCATTTGAAATCGCTGGCACAGCTACAGAGGCTATTCCTCACCGACACACGGGTTACCGCTGCCGGGCTGGAACACCTGCGTGCTCTCAACCTGCACCAACTTGCTGTGCCCCCCCGTGCCCGCACTAATATCGGGTTGAAACATATGATGTCCGCCATGATACCGGCAGACGCGCTTGATCTGACGGGCTGGCAAGTTACCGACCCGGGACTGGCTGTATTGCGGCAGTGGCCGGACCTCCGCCACCTCTCCTTGAAGAATACCGCCATTGGCGATGAGGGCGTTTCACATCTGAAACATCTTCGGCAACTGGTGTACTTGGGGCTTGGTGCCACAAAAACGACCGATTTGGGGATTGCCCATTTGGCACAGTGTCAGGGACTACGGCGTCTCTTTCTGAGCGGTACCGCGGTGACGAGTCGCGGCATGTCGCACCTGTCCGGCCTGACGAAGCTAGAACGGCTCACGCTGGAGGGAACTCAGGTTGCCGACGCCGGGTTGGCGGAGCTGGCACCCCTGGTCGCGCTGCAGCGGTTAAGCCTCGAAGGCACCCGGGTTACCAACGCGGGCTTGGTGCATTTATCGGAAATGGGAAGCTTGGAAGTTCTCGTGCTGTCCCATAGCCAGATCACGGATGCAGGGCTCGCTCACTTGCAGGGGCTGTCCAATCTGAAATCGCTCGGACTCGGCGGGCTGTCCATTACCGATCGGGGCTTGTTGCACCTGAAATCCCTGGAAAAGCTTGAACATCTTTATCTCAACCGCACCCAAATCACCGATGCAGGGGTCGCCCACGTCGTCCATCTGCCGCGACTCCAACTTCTCTATTTAAGCGGTAACCCTCTGACGAACGCAGGGGTTGCTCATCTGGTAGATGCCAGCCATCTGGAGTTGCTCTACCTGAATGGCACAAACATCAATGACGAAGGGTTACCTTATCTCGAGAACCTCGCCAGGCTCAAGGTGCTGGTGTTGATAGAAACTGACACAACAATGCCAGCGGTTGCGCGGTTGCGCAAGGCGCTCTCCGGTTGCGTCATTCACCGTTAAGCCTGTCAACTGCATCTGGACATTCTGGAATGATTCCAGGGAACCAACATCACGCCCCCCTGTTCCAGCCCCTGACGACGTCGGTTCTCGGTGTAAAACTGCCATGACGCGTATCACCGAGCAGCGTTCGCTGAGGAAGCCAAAGACCATCTTCTGCCGAGTGGCCTGCCTGCTCCTGTTTTGCTGTGCAGCCCATGTGGGCGCCGCTCAGGACGGGTCTCTGGAAGACACGATCCGCAAATTCGCACCCGCTGCGAACCAGGCAACGGATCGCGAAGAATTCCCCGAAGACATCTGGCAGGCAATTCTGCGAGGACATCAGGGGGCAGTTGAAGAATATCTTGGCCGCATGACTGACCCATCCAGTCAACATCCCATCCACGGCCGCACTGCGCTGTCATGGGCCGCAGCGACCGGCAACACGGACGTCTTGGATCTGTTGTTTGACCATAACGTCAACCCCAACGTCCGGAACGCAGACGGATCGACCCCGTTACACGATGCAGCGCTCATGGGAGAAGCGGCGGCAGTCAACCTGTTACTGGAACACGGAGCCAACTCGCAACTGACCAATCGACGTGGGGAAACGGCCCTAGAAACAGCACGCCTGCCGTGGCCACAGGGGCGGCGCCGTATTCGACAACTGGGGCTCGCCATCGACCGCGCCAATTTGGCGCGTGGCCGGGCTGAAGTGATCAACCGTTTGGGTGGGCGAGGACGACGTACGTTCGCCTGGGCGGCACTCGTCGCCGCGACACTCGTATTGGTGCTGTTGCTTGGGATGGTCGCCTTGTTCCAGCTGGCCGCCTGCCTGGTACTTACCTGGTCACTCTACCAGGTGCCACCAGACCACAGGCATCTCCGGTTCTGGCAGATTTGGCTCCTCTCGATCCCCTGTGTGGCCCTCGTAGGGAATTTCTTCGTCTTGCGGCGTCTCACGGTCTCCTACACCGCCGCTTTCGGCGTTTGTTTCCCGGACCGTGCGGCCCACACCCGACAATTGGGGTTCTGGTTTTCCGTCTTTGTGCTGGGGTCCTGCCTTCCCCCCATCACCGCCCCTTGTGGCATTGCCAGCGTCGTTTTGTTTTTCCTGTATGTTACCCGCCTCAGTCAAATGAGAAGGCTCGCTACACGTGAGACATGGTCTGTTGACAGGAAGGGCGGCAACCCGAAATTGGACCGCCATGCCGCACTCCGTGGTTCGGCTGTCCCGGATGGTCCACCACTGGAGCGACGATATGACCTAGATGCGCTACGCGGTGCCGCAATGCTGCTGGGAATCGGTTTGCATAGTGCGATGCCATTCGGGGTCGGCACATGGCCCATACAGGATCCGCAGCAACACGACGGGTTCCGCTGGTTCTTCTGCGGCGTCCACGGCTTCCGGATGCAACTCTTCTTTCTGTTAAGTGGCTTTTTTACGTGTATGCTATGGCAACGGCGCGGGCTGCGGACCATGCTGTGGCAACGTGCGTGTCGGGTCGCCATCCCGCTGGTCGTGGGGACACTGGTCATTGTGCCGGTAATGAACATGGCTAGCGTGGCGGCCGTGATCGGGACGACCGCACTCTCGATACAAATGGAAGCGGAACAGGAGTTGTCGCCAAGGCCCTCAGCCAACCCGCCCGACGAAGTCGCTGCGGCGCGTTATCCTGCCCCTGGTTTAATTGATTTTGACGGTCTCGTGTCGACGTACGGGCTCGTGGGCTTCGTGCTGTTTTACGTACCGGTATTCCAACATCTCTGGTTCCTCTGGTTTTTGTGTTGGCTGGTTGTGATGTTCGCCGCCTTTGCGAAAGCGGCGAACCAATGGGATTGGAAAGCACCACCCGCGTGGTTGATCAGCGGGCCACTTCGTTACCTGTGGATTATCCCGGTCACCTTGCTCTTCCAATCCATCATGGTCCTGAGACTACCTTGGTTCGGGCCCGACACATCCACCGGCATCCTTCCGGCACCTCACGTACTCGGTTACTTTGGCGTGTTCTTTGCGTATGGTGCACTCTATTACGCTAGTGATGATCAGCTGGGTCGGCTAGGCCGGTGCTGGTGGCTGCACTTGGCAGTGGGATGGCTTGTTCTGTTACCCGTCGGCATGACGCAGCCCGATCTCCCGCCACAGGCCGGTCTTTTCCTCCAGGTCCTTTACACCTGGTCGATTTCATTTGGCATGCTAGGTTTTTTTCGGAAATATTTTCGACAAGAAAATCGAGTTGTACGCTACCTTTCGGACGCCTCCTACTGGCTTTATCTGACGCACATCCCGTTCGTCGTTCTCTGTCAGTGGTGGGTCTACACTTGGAAGCTCCCAGCGCTGTTAAAATTCCTCACGGTAGCGGGCGTTCCTACGATCGTCCTCCTGGTGATTTACCGTTTCGCAGTACGTTACACGTGGGTCGGTGTCGCCTTGAATGGGCCACGCCAGCGGTCTGCCCCGGTGCCCAGTACGGCGCGTCAGGCGTAGTCCGGTTGTTCAATGCGTCCCAGGACGCGGGCGCGGCGGCCTCCGAAGCTGCCTCAATACCCCTGGCAGTTTACGCTGCGAAGTTGCTCTGGGAGCTTTGCTGGGGAACGCCACCCGAAACCGCAGCCCGACCACCGGTGGTGCACCACAGCGACGTACCGCTTCCTGGCCGACCTGGTCTATAATTATTTCCACACCCGCTGAGAACCGTCTGGACTGCGTATCGGAATCACGCCATGCACCGAAACTCTATTTGTGTCACCCGTGGATTCATCGTGGCGCTTGCATTTGTGTGTAACGTTGGTTCTGCCCAGGACTCGGCGCCGTCCTCACACATGGTGTTTGATGACCGCTTCCCTGGCGACATTATCATCAACACCGTGCGTGTTCCGAAGGCGGGTGCCGCCATGTATACCTACTACGAGGCACTAGGCTGGCGCGGCACCGGGGCCGGTTATGCCGGCATCCAGGTACATCCCAGGGCGCACCTCTACCTCTTCTCCATCTGGGATCACAAGGACCACTCGGCGCCCATTCGCGCGGTGTACCGCGGCGCCGATACGGAGACCGTCGGGTTCGGTGGCGAGGGGACTGGTCTCAAATCGTGGAATTTCAAACTCGGTTGGGATACGGACGTCTGGTACACCCTGTTGGCGAGGAACTGGCCGGTGGGCCAGCACACGTATTTCGGATTCTGGGTACGTGACGGGAACACGCAACGGTGGACCCATCTAGTCACCATGGACGTGGCGGCGCCGCAAGCGCGTTTTGAGGGTGGCACCGATGCGTTTATTGAAGACTGGTCCAATACAGGCAAACACGCGCGGACGTCGCACCTGCGCCGCGGCTGGAAGCGAAAACTGGACGGTAACTGGCACCCCTTTGGCAACACCCGATATTCCGTCAACGCCTGGGATCTGGATCCCGGAAAGCGTTCCTTTCATTTCCGACGCAATTACGACGGCGGCATCCGCCGTGGTCAGGATGGCCCCTTCTATTTCATGACGGCGGGAGGTGTTGGCACGGAGCCGACCACGACCAACCCCGCCCGGTTCCAGATTCCCCGCAGCCAAACAACCCCCGACTATCCTCCACTCGCCTGGGGGGCTGTCAGTGCTGAAATTGACGCGGAGCAGCAGCTCAAAGTCACCTGGGAGGTGGACCCCACGAGCACGGCGCCGTTCGCCTACCAGATCCGCCTGCTCAACAAGCGGAATGGGGGGACCGCACTGGCCGAGTGGAAGATAACGCAACCCCATGCGAGATCCGCGGAAGTGTCCCTGGCGAAACTGCGGCTGTCGCGTGGGATCTACTACGCCCAGCTCACCGCCGTCGACGTCCTCGACCGTCCGGCGCCCACGGTCATGATCAAACTACGAACGGCAAGTAA
>PBOG01000286.1 GCA_002724245.1 Planctomycetaceae bacterium | reverse complement strand
TCCGCTCCCAGCGCTCGAATACCCGGGATACGGTTCGGTGGTAACCAAAGAGTTGCCGGCCCCCGCCGATCTGCCCCCTTTCGTCGCCATTCCCAATACAAATCAACGGCCCGGTTTTCTGGGTGTGCAATATGCGCCTTTCAGCACGGGTACGGCCCCGCAAGCTGGTCAACCATTTGGTGTTCGCGGGATTTCGCTAGGTAATGGTCTGACGGTTTCCGAAGTTGAAAAGCGTGGTGATTTGCTGAATGATTTAGATACAACATTTGACCGCTTGAAAGACAGTAGTCAATTGCTGGATGGATTGGACCAGTTCAGCCAGCAGGCGCATGCGATCATCACATCGCGACGAGCGCGAGACGCATTCAATATCAATAAAGAAGCGCCGGCCTTTGCGCGACCGTTCGGCGAATCGCCTTTTGGTACCAGTTGTTTGTTGGCGACTCGATTGGTGGAATCTGGCGTGCGTTTCGTGACAGTTACTCTCGGTGGCTGGGATACCCATCAGGACAACTTCAGTCGCTTGAAAGACAAATTATTGCCCCCGCTGGATGAAGGCTTGTCGTCGTTGTTGACAGGTCTTTCCCAGAAAGGGCTGTTGGAATCAACAGCTGTTTTTGTCACGGGTGAATTTGGCCGCACTCCAAAGATCAACCAGAAAAGCGCTGAAGGTGGCCGTGACCATTATCCGCGTTGTATGTTCATGTTGCTGGCGGGCGGAAGCATTCGCGGTGGCCAAGTTGTTGGGAAAAGCGACGAGAAAGCGACTGGACCCGAGGATGAAGGCTTCTCGCCGGATGATGTTGCGGCGACTTTTTACCGCAATCTGGGCATTGATCATACTCGTGAATACCATTCCAACACGGGGCGTCCGATTTCGATTGTGCGAAACGGTTCTGTGATCGAACAATTGTTTTCTTGAACGGCCCCACTCGGCTTGCGCTGTGTGGTTGTTAGCTGTGTGGTTAATGGCCCGTTCACTTCATCAACAGGTTCTCTTCTTCAGGAGTTCGTTTTATGAAACGTGTTGTGACAACTCTGGCAATGCTGGTGATGATTGCATTGGTTGCCGCTCCAGCCATCACCGCTGAGGCTGACAAGAAAAAGAAGAAGAAAAAAAATCGATCCCGCGCGACGCGCGTGGTACCGCGGCTGGATAGACAATTGGCTGCCTTGGAGCTGAGTGATGAGCAAAAGGCAAAATTAAAGGAGCTGCGAGCCTCGTTGGCACCCAAACTGGTAGCAGCTCGAAAAAAAGGAAAGCTTTCCAAAACACAGCGTGAAGCGAGATCACAGGCACAAAAAAAGGCGAAGGCAGAGGGCAAGAAGGGAAAGGCAGTGCGCGCTGCGGTGGCAGCTGCAGCGGACTTGACGGAGGATCAGAAAGCAGCTCAAGCCGAGATTCGAAAGTTACAAGGTGAGTATCGCCGCGGCGTCATGGGGATATTGACCGCGGACCAGATCGCGAAGGCCGGGATCAAGCAGCCGAAGAAGAAAAAGAAGAAGAAAAAGAAGAAGAAGCAAGCGTCCGAATAGTCGCCTGGCTTTGTTGCGATCGCTGCGAAGTCGGGGCAACGTAGAAGTCTGGTAACGTCAAGACAGCCGGCTCCGTTGAGGAGCCGGCTGTTTTTACGCGCGGCGTAATTCGTCAGGGCTGACGGAAGAGTGACCGGCGTGGCGTCAGGAATCAACCGATTTTCTTCTTCAATTCGCGAAGTAGCGTGACCGCTTGCCCGATATCCGCTTTTTGGCGTTCAGGGTCTTCTGCGATTTCTCGCTCGATGGTCAATGGTCCGGTGTAGCCGATTGCATCGAGTGTACGCAGGTAATTTTCCATTCCTACTGCCCCGTCACCGAGCGGTACTTCGCTTCCCCACGTCTCACCGGGTTGGTCGGACCAGGTGCCATCTTTACAGTGCACACTGTGCACGAGGTTGCCAATTTTCTGCAGTGCTTCGATCGGTTCTCCGGTTCCGTAAAGGATCATATTGGCGGGGTCAAAGTTGACAAACAAATTGTCGCGTTCGACATCACTGATGAACTGGAGGAGACCTTCGGCCGATTCTTGGCCGGTTTCTAAGTGTAGATCCTGGTTGTTTTGTTTGCAGTGATCCAATAAATCCTGGGTGACGTCAAGGACTTCTCGATAGAGTGGCGCACCGGTGTCGTGGGGGATGAATCCCAAGTGGAGTGCCACGACGTCGCAGCCCAATAATCGGGCGAAGTCGGAGATTTCTTTCATTTCGCGTGCTCGTGCCGCGCGCGTTTCAGGTGGTACCAGTCCGACAGTTTCTAGGACTGTGGGAATGTCGGCATAGCTTTCACCCTCAAAACCACCGAATACCGCAGTGAGTGTAATTCCCAAGTCATCGATGCGTTTCAGAAATTGGTTTGCGTTTTCCTGGGTCCGAGTTGATTGCGCAGGGGCGTGTAGTTGAATGGTCGGCACATTCAGTTCGTGAGCGACTTCCAGTTTGACACCTAGTCCCGCGTCGACGCTGGTAAATACACCAATGGGCCATTTTTCCACGATCAAGTCTCCTGGGTGATCAATCGGCCGCCAGCGGTTGGGCGGCTGGGCGAATGTGTGAATTTAGACGGCAGCTATTTTAGCTTGCCCGAGAACGGCTTGCAGTCGCTGTCACGGTGAAATGTCGGAATTGGTCGGGCCGATCCAATCGTAGCTGGGATCAACTATCGCCCCCCGTCTCAAGTACCGCCATAAACGCTTTCTGTGGAATGTCGACCTGCCCGATCGACTTCATCCTCTTTTTTCCTTCGCGCTGCTTTGCCCAGAGCTTTCGTTTGCGCGAGATGTCGCCACCGTAGCACTTCGCCGTAACATTCTTGCGTAGCGCCGGAACGGTTTCGCGGGCAACGACACGTGCGCCGATCGCTGCCTGGACTGCGACTTCAAACATGTGCCGATCCAGCTCACTTTTGAGTTTCTTGACGATGGCCCGTCCCCGGCGCTCGGCGTCTGATTTTTCACAGATGATGCTCAACGCGTCAACACGATTGCCATTCACGAGGACGTCGACGCGCACCAGGTTCGCGGCCACATATCCCATCAGATCGTAGTCCATCGTGCCGTAACCACGCGTGACACTTTTCAACTTGTCGTGCAGGTCGTAAATTACCTCCGCTAAGGGCAGGTCGTAGGTCAGGATCGCACGAGTGGGAGAGAGATATTCGGTGTCTTGCTGGACCCCCTGCCGTTCCTGACAGAGTTTCATCACCGGGCCAATGTAATCAGCCGGCAGGATCACACGCACACGTACGATCGGTTGCCGGAACTCAGCAATTTCCCCACTGTCGGGAACTTCCTGCGGGCGGTTGATTTGCAGTGTGTCACCACGTTTCGTGAGGATTTCATAGGTGACGTTGGGGGCGGTCTGGATAAGGTCGATATTGGATTCCTGTTCAAGCCGTTGCTGAACAATTTCCATGTGTAGCAAACCGAGGAAACCGCAGCGAAACCCGAAG
Organism: Planctomycetaceae bacterium; assembly: GCA_002724245.1. Taxonomy (GTDB): domain Bacteria; phylum Planctomycetota; class Planctomycetia; order Pirellulales; family Pirellulaceae; genus UBA9264. Next base: position 10,692 of record PBOG01000286.1, on the reverse strand, counting down.
CCCAGTGCGTCGCTGGTTTCTGGTTCGAAGTCGAAGCTGGGATCGTTGATCGACAATTTTTCCAACGCGTCACGCAATTGAGAAAAATCCTGTCCATCCGATGGGTAGAGCCCGCAGTAGACCATGCGTTGTGGCTCCTGGTACCCGGGCAGTGCGGGAGCCAACTGCCTCGGGTCGGCGATAGTGTCCCCAATATGTACCTGGTCCATCGATTTGATATTGCAGATCAGGTAACCAACCTGGCCGGCATGGAGCAGGTCGCACGGCTGTTTTGTGGGAGCGAATTGACCTAGTTCCAGTACTTCGTGTGTGGTCTCTCCACGGAGAAAACGAATTTTCTGTCCTTTTTCGATTTTCCCATTCATGATTCGCACATACGTAATCGCTCCGCGGAATTCGTCGTAGTGAGAATCAAAGACCATCGCTTGGAGAGGCGCTTCGGGGTTACCTTCTGGGGGTGGAACGGTATCAATGGCCGCCTCGAGTAAGGCTTCAATACCGACGCCCGTTTTCGCACTGACACGAAGAATCTCGGTCGATTCAAATCCGAGAGATTGTTCCATTTCCTGACTTACGGCGTCCGGTTGTGCATGCACCGCGTCAATCTTGTTGATGACGGGGATGATTGCCAGGTCGTGTTCTAGGGAGGCGTAAGCGTTGGCAACGGTTTGGGCCTGGATTCCCTGAAAGGCATCGACAAGCAGCATTGCACCTTCGCAACATGTTAGCGATCTGGAGACTTCGTAATGGAAATCGACATGACCGGGTGTATCGATCAAGTTGAGTTCATAGGTGTCGCCATTGCGCGGGTAGTACATGACAACGGCACGTGCTTTGATCGTAATTCCACGAGCCCGCTCGAGCTCCATGTCGTCCAGCAGTTGCTCTTTCATCTCTCGCTGCGAAACGGTGCCCGTGTATTCGAGCAAGCGGTCGGCCAGAGTGCTTTTGCCGTGGTCGATGTGGGCGACAATACAGAAGTTGCGGATCAAATGGCCGCTGGTCGGTGGCATGGCGTTGGCAACGTGGCTAATGCGTCACAGTGGATATGTGCTGGAAATCGCTCGGAAAATTACGTAGCTCTCGGGAAGAGCCCAGTCACGGTACCAAACCATATTCGATACCGCATCAGCGGTTGCGACAGCAGTTGACACAAGACTTGTTGGTTTCTTTGAGAACCAAGGTTGCCAGATCGGTCAACACCGTCACAGACCAGTCGCGCTGGATTCTAGCGGCACTCCGCAAATCCCGCCACAAGGGATTTGATCCTAGGTGGGGACTCCGTCGAGCGGTGGCAACCACGGGGACGTGGGAGGAAACAGTCGTTGTGCAGTTTCTGCGGCGACACGGGTTGATGCCGTCAGGCGTTCTGGGTCCATTGCCTCGGCCACGTTGAGATGTCCCAACAATAATTGAGCCAGTTGTTTGCGCTGCATACACAAGTAACTGCGGCCCAGTTTGCCACGCTCGATTCGCGAGGTGCGTCGGCTCAGCACGATTCGGAATTTTTCGTCGTCACACTGAATTCCCAGCTCTAGTGGCAGAGACATTTGGGCCTGTTTGGCACGTCGATGGAAAAGAGGAGCCAGGCGGCGCAGCAACTTGAGTGGCTCCAGGAGTTTGACCATCCAGACCATGTTATGCGCTGCAAGACCACCGTGGTATTGACCACCTGCTTCGACCAGCACTTGATGTAATGGGTGGTGACGAGGCGCATCCAACCGCACTGGGTGGTGATCCCGTTCGATCGCGTCGCCGCAGGCTCGCTCCATGAGTTGGGCTGCTGCCTGTGGATATTCAGCCGATGTCATCAGCTCCAGAATCCGACCATCCTTGACCACTGCGTAGCCGACGATTGGTTTAAGTTCTTCGTCCAGTTGCAGCTTGTCCGGGCCATTGATCGCCACATAGATGCTGTCATAGCCACGGCGGCTGATGAGCCACCGCCAATAGGATTCGTTACGAACTAGTGGTCCATAAGTTCCTACGGTGTTTTCTTCATACAGGCGATACAAAGCTGCTTCTTCAAAATGTCTCCATAAGCGGATGCTTAGGCTGGGCGGGGTGACCTCTTCCATCACCCAGGCATCAGGCTGGCGGGTTTGGTGGCCATTGAGTTTAGAGAGAATGTCCCGGGCACCGGCTTCTGAATAGCTGTGTCGTCCACAGACGACCCAACCTCGTTTTGCGAACCACTCTGGTCGATGCGTACGCAATAAACCAAAGTCGGCTCCTTCTGCAGCCATCTGCACATCTGCGGCCTGCAGCAATTCGTTTGCACAACCCCGTTGGCGATATTCCGGAAGTGTCGCCAGGTCATGCACGCCCGCAAATGGCAGATGCAAATTTTCAAATTGCATTTCGTGCTTGGTCAAACGTAGGTGGGAAACAATTTGTGAACCACGTTTGACCAGCAACCGATCGGTCCACTCGTATAACGAGTCCTCTGTTTGCGCGTGGAATTCGGCAAGGGAAGGTTGTTGGAAGATGCTAACCAGGAACGAATGAATCAAGGTCTGGTCAGCGGCGCTGGCTGGAGTGACATGTGGTTGGAAGTCTCGCCACATTGCATTGGCGTCTGACTTCGCGACTGTCGACCACGGCGCACGTACACCCACCGGAACTGCGGAGCTCATCACAGACTCCTTTCCTGATTGCAAGTCGATCCATCTACAATTCCACTGCGAATCAGGTTACCGACTTTTTCTCAGACTTCCAGTAGGAAGGAGAAATTCTGTGAGATAATTCTGTCAAGTCCCAGAGGTTTGAGGATCGTTTTCCGTAGCTGATTTAGCCAGGTCAGCAACCTCATTCAGGAGTGGTTGCACTGTTTTTTCGGGAAACAGGCAAAATGCGTATTCTCGAGAGCCGAGGATTTGTTCCTGACGGACTTCTTGCAGTGTCCTTTGGCGTTCTTCTTGTAACGCCGAACGCTGGTCTGCCACGAATCGCTGGAGTTTGGTGTTGGCTGTTTCAATACCACGGTGCCGCGGTGCCCGTTGTCCGCGTGGCAGGGTGGTATGTACCCACTTGTGTTTTTCCTCGATCAACGCCTGCGTGCGCTCGTCGGACTTGAGATGGCGTTCCGCGTGGAAACGCAGCTCACGTAGTTGACGATCGATATTACGAAGTGATACTGCAGCGGTTTTATTCTTGATGATGGGTAGCCATACCGTCGCAGTGGCGGTCAGAAAAGATGGGGGCTGAATGCCAAGAAATCGTGTCATCAAGATGTCTGTCAGCTGGTCATATTTGTCTCCGCCAATGCCGTGGATAAACAGGTCTGCAAGTAACAGGCGGATGGACATTGTGGTAGTAACAGCGCGCGGCCGGATGATTACCCCGCTGCCCGATAGCTTGACCAGCTGGGTGACCGCATCACTGCCGAGACTATCGCTTTCCAAGGAAAGCACGGCTCTAAAGTCTTGGTGGTCGGACAGTTCCAGACCTCGATTCACGTTGCGGACATGCAACGCACGCCGTCGCGGATCATTCTGGGTCCAGACCCAGAATGGCGCCTCCAACCACTCATCACGCTGCTTGAGATTCGGGAATGGGTGCGCCTGACTACGGATCCGATTGACGATTCGGTATTCCTTCAAAGCCTGGTTATGCAGCTGCACAAAGCGAGGGAGATTTGCCAGGATATGAACTGTGAACCAATGGAAAGACTCGGTCTGGCAGAGGTGACTAAGGGGAACTTCCAGCGTATCCATGTTCCACCTCGCTTCGAGTTGGTGTCGCGCTTGCGCCAAGCGTTGTCCTAGATTGTCCGTGCGTTTGGCGGAAAGGAGCGCCTCCGCCCAAAGGGGTTTGATGAGCGGACTCTTGATGAGAGGTGTAATATTGTCGGCAACTCGATCACCAAAAGTGGAGAACGCGTCATCATCGAGTACTGTGCGTCGTTCAAAAGGAAGTGGAAGTGTGTTTTGATCGCAAGCCAGGTGGTTGAGGCGGATTTGTTTACGCGATCCATGGGGAACTGCGATGGACGGGCTGGGGCAGAGGTCGTTGTCGATGATGACGTTGAGGGCTGTGCCCTGGACACTGCGGGCGACTTCAGAAAGAACAAAGTTCTTGAACCAGACACCTGGGTGGAAGAGCCATGGTTGATGCCCCGAGAGAAGTAGCGGTTGTTCAGTTCCGCTTGCCGTGCTGGGTACCTGTTTCTGGGAAGCCAGGTCTTTCTGGGAAGCCAGATCCCGGTACTCTGCCGTATACTGCGCGGCGAGTCTACAGGCATCTAATCGAGCCGCCGCGCGCAGATCTTGCAGGGAGCGACCTTGCAGGTCATATGCCATTTCAGACAGTTGCTGTGCGTTGTGCCACATTCCCTGGATCGCGTCGGGAATGGCAGGGTCCAAGAGTTTTTCGCCTGGCAACGCTGGCGCACGCAAGCGTTTGTATACCAGCTCGCCGGCCGGCGCTTTCATGCGCTGCCCTCTTGGCACAGTGCCTGTTAAACCGCGGTGTCGGATGTGGACAGACTACGAGTGAGCACCTGTTGGTAGTAGTCGATCCGGGTTTGAACATCGTCCAGTTGTCCACCAAACGACCTTGCTTCATCCAGGTAAATTAACGGAACTCCCAGCTCTTTGATGGAAAGTCCGGCCGTCGCTGCAGCGACCCATAATTCCAGCGGCATGCCGTAGCCGTCTTCACTCAACTCTAATTTTGCAAGGGCAGCGGTACGGTATGCCTTGAAACCGCAGAACGCATCGGTCAGCGACAAGTTGAGCCGACGATTCAGTTCCGTTGTGATCTGTTCATTGACCTGCCGCCGTTCGGGTGGTGGCGCATTGTCTTCAGGAAATAATTCCAGATATCGGCTACCTGAGACAATATCATAGTCGTGACTAGCCTGTACGAATCGCGGAATGCGCTGTGGTTCGTGCTGTCCGTCACAGTCAATCGTAATGATTACGTCAAACCCACGTTCAATTGCGGCTCCAAATGCGGTTCGCAAGGCCGCCCCGTAGCCGCGGTTGGCGGGATGAGAAATCACGTTTACATCGTCCCGACGTGCCAGCAAGTCGGCAGTCCCATCGGTCGATCCGTCGTCAACGACCAGTACGTCTGAACTGAAGTGACAGACCTGGTCGAGAACCGAGTTGAGATGGCGCGCCTCGTTGTAGACGGGCAACGCGGTGAGTGAGCGGTAGGTCATCTCGGCGAGCGGGGAATGGTAGGGACAAGTTGTAAGTGCTTTATTCTACTGCAGGAGCCAGCCGGGCACAGTATCCGCAGAGATCTTTTCCCAGCCAATCGTGAAATTCCAGGCTTTTGAAGCATCGTCCTGGGAGCGGGTCCTGAAGATCGACTCTGGTGCGCGTGCGGGAAATGAAATACAGCCCGACGATTGTGTGTGCACGGAAAAACGATAAGGTGGTTCGATAAAGCGGATTTTCCGTTGTGATCCGTGGTTGACGCCAAGACGACGGGGGTCTTGTTTGGCCAATCGATGCAGCAATGGCCTGCTGCGCCTGCTTTGATACGGTGAGCGAGCGGATGAACTCCGAGACACATGATATCGCTCGGCTCGAACAAGGTGTGATACTCATCGACCACGGTTCGCGCCGGGACGCCAGTAATCAACTGTTACTGGAGGTCGTCGCGTTGTTTCGTGCACAAAACGACTACCGTATTGTTGAGCCGGCACACATGGAAATTGCAGAGCCCTCGTTGGCAACTGCCTTTGAGCGTTGTGTTCGCCAGGGTGCTGAACTGGTGATCGTCCATCCGTATTTTTTGCTGCCGGGTCGTCACTGGGATGAAGACATTCCCGCCTTGGCTGCAACTGCTGCGCGGGATTACCCGGGGATCCGCTATCTGGTGACTTCGCCACTCGGTTTGCACCCATTGATGGCGGAGATCATTCGCACTCGTATCGACGATTGTCTTGAGCAAGCACAGGGTCGCGGTGCGCGTTGTGGCATTTGTGAAGAGGGTCGCGCCTGTCGAATTGAGACGATGCCCGGATCGCGGGACGCTTCGACGCGTGTTTGAATCGCAGCATGCCCGCTGCCAGTTATGGGTCGATAAAACGGTCCGGTGGACGCATGGCCTGTTTTGTCCCAGGATCAGTCAGGGCGCAAATCACCACTGGCAACCTGTTCTTTAAATAGACGCAACGAGCGGCGAATTCCCTCCCGCAGATCGGTTCGGGGCATCTGAGGAAATGCCGCCAGTGTTTCGTTGTCATCGAGATCGCAGACGAATGGCATGGACGTGGCATCGGTTGCGACAGCGATATCTGCAGCGAAAGAGAATTCACTGGCCACTTCGCGCACTAGTTCAAGAAACGTGGTGGCCTCTTCTGTTTTGCCGCGTAAATTGAAAACGCCGTAGCCGTTGAATGGCAGGATGGCCGCCTGGCCAAATCCGGCTGCGACGTCGTCGACGAAGTGGTAATGTTCGCGACCCTGGTAGGGCATTCGGTAAGGGGTCCCCAGCGCAGCCGATTTGATGGCTGTTGTCGGCGCGGACGTGAGTCCCTGGTCACGGCCGGGGCCATAGGTTGTGGCCAGTCGTAAACTGACTGTTGCAATTCCTGTTTGTTGATAAAAAGCCTGCGCAATTCCTTCGCCGGCGACCTTCCAATAGCCGTAGAGATTGGGTGGCAAGTATGCGGCAGTTGCGGAAACCGAATCGGTTGGATAGAGCGACCGTTGTCCATAGACGGCGGCTGAGCTGGCGAACACAACGCGGTCGATCGGTGCCGATACTTCTGCAGCAGCTCGAAATAGATTCATCGTCCCTGCCACATTGACGTCCATTCCAACCAACGGTTGGGCCTGGCAATCGGGGGTCTGCAATGCTGCCAGATGAATGATCTGACGAGGCTGCGCTTGCTCGATGGCTTTACTCAGCTGATCTAAATCGGTGACATCTCCGGCGATCCATTCCAGATGGGAATGGCAGGTTTTATCCAAGCGGCTCAAATCACGCCGACGACTGAAACCGACGATGCGGTCGATACCATGTTCCAGCAACCAGCGACAGGTAGCCGAGCCAATACAGCCAGTTGGACCTGTAATAAAAGCGGTGTTCATAGTGCGTCAACCCCATGATGTGAAGAACCAACAACGCAGCGCAGTGGTCCAGCTACCTGGCCAGCTGCAGGCGATTACCGCAAGGTTGGCCCTCTGTCGATGTCCAGCATCTGAGGGTTTGCTGACGCTGCTGTGATTCCGATGGCAAGCTCGTTGCGTTTTATATCACAGATTCGTGGACGAAGAGTGTCCATTAAACCGGCTGTCTCCAAGTCGTGTCTGTTTCCGTTCTCTGGTGATTGTCGCGTGGGGTTTGCAACGGGATCAAAACACACAGCTGCCGGTGAAGTTGCCTGTGTGACAGTGTGCCGGAATTCTCTCGATACTGGATGAATACATCGGGTGGTTGTCTGTTACCATTGCGACGCAGATGTTGGCCAGCCACAATAGACGAGTGCAAGAACCTTTCGTGGTGCGGTTGGCCACGAGCAGGCTGTTGTTGACGGGTCTTGATGTTCAGGTTGCGGTGGGATTGAAGGCGGTGCGGACGAAAAGGAATCAGAATATGCCGGCGTGGTCTTTGTCATTGCCCGTTGGGGCTCGGAGTCTGGTGGGACTCATTCTTGTTGGATGCAGTGCCGTACTGACCGGTTTATGGGGAATGCCACCAGCGGCATCTGCGGAGAGTGGGACTTTTGAATCGCAAGTTGCGCCACTGATCGCGGCCCGTTGTTTGGAGTGCCACAATCCGCGCGACCGTCAGGGTGGCCTGGATTTGACGAGCGGCCCGGCGGCGTCCAAGGGGGGGGAATCTGGACCGGTGCTGGTTCCGGGAAAACCTGCCGATAGCCTGTTGATCCAGCGACTGATTGCGGGAGAAATGCCACCTCCACAAAAAGGCGAGTCTCAAAAGTTACCAGCAGTTGAAATCGCGGCTTTAGAGTCCTGGGTCCAGCGCGGCGGCGATTGGCCGAAAGATCGGATTCTGGATCGCGACGAACGGACAAGTTCCGTGCGTGCAGGTCGAGATTGGTGGTCGCTGCAGCCTCCCCGTCGACCGCTAACACCCCAGGTGGTTCATCTGGATCGGGTACGCAATCCGGTTGACCAATTTGTATTAGCCAGAATGGAGAAAGAAGGTCTCACACCAGCGCCACCGGCTGATCGTCGAACGTTGATTCGCCGCGCTTCGTTTGATTTGCGTGGTCTTCCGCCAACTCCCGAGGAAATTGCTGCATTTGCAGGTGACAAGTCGACGGATGCGTATGAACGGCTACTCGACCGCCTGCTCCAATCCGAGCACTACGGTGAGCGTTGGGGGCGGTACTGGCTGGATCTGGTACGGTTTGCCGAAACCTGCGGATATGAACGCGATCAACTCAAACCAAATATTTGGCGTTACCGGGATTGGGTCATTGACGCGTTCAATTCGGACGTGCCGTATGATCGATTTGTCACCGAGCAGCTGGCAGGAGACGAGGTTCCCTGGCGCAATGAACAATCAGTGATCGCGACTGGAATGCTCCGCGCGGGGACCTGGAATGATGAACCCAATGACCCGTCCGATTACCTCTACGAACGGTTGCAGGACATGATCCATGCGACGAGTTCTGCGTTCCTGGGGTTGACCGTCAAATGTGCGCGGTGTCATGACCACAAGTTCGACCCGATCCGACAAACAGACTACTACCGGATTGGCAGTTTTTTCTGGGCGGGTTACATGGGCCAGGCGAATCAAGGGGGGCCCGACAAGAATCAATTGGGCGTGGATGCCTTTGGGTGGACTGACCGGGGTGCTGTGGTGGAACCGATTCGGTTGCTGATCAAAGGTGATCGCCAGCGGCCGGGATCGATTGTGGATCCTGGATTCTTGTCGGCGATCCCACAATTAGATCGGCCTTTGACACTGCCTCCCGAAGGGAGCAAGACGACGCAGCGACGGTTGCAATTTGCCCGTTGGATGACTGATCGCGATCATCCGCTGACGGCGCGGGTCATAGTAAATCGATTGTGGCAGCACCACTTTGGTCAGGCCATTGTGAGAACGCCGAATAATTTCGGCTTCAAGAGTGACCCGCCGACCCACCCAGACTTGCTCGACTGGCTGGCCGTTGAGCTGGTGTCGGGTAATTGGCAGATCAAGCGGTTGCACAAATTGATCATGATGTCGGGAGTTTACCGTCAGTCATCGGCCCATCCACGACACGAAGAGTTTGCCGAAAAGGACTTTACGAATCGTCTCTGGTGGCGTCAGAACCGTTTCCGATTGGATGCGGAGGCGTTGCGAGATGCGATGTTGAGTGTCAGTGGGCAGCTCAATGTACAGATGCAAGGTCCGAGCTTCTTCCCGAAGATGAGTGCAGATGCATTAGAGGGTTTGTCGAGGAAGTCGCGTGCTTGGGCTGTATCGACCGCTTCCCAGCGATCGCGACGCAGCGTCTACATGATGACGAAGAGATCGCGATTGTTGCCTTTCATGACGACCTTTGACTTTTCCGACACGACCTCGCCCTGTGCGCAGCGTGACGTAACCGTTGTTGCGCCCCAGGCATTAGCCTTGTTAAACAACCATTTTGCACACGCGCAATCGCGAGCGATGGCGGACAGGCTATTGCGTGAAAGCGGTTCGCAGCAGGCCACCAGATCGACAATTCGCCGTGCCTGGCAACTGGTTTTGGGACGTTTCCCCACGCGGTCGGAAGTCGAATCTGCGGAAGCACATCTACAAGAGCAGTTGGTCCATTTGCAGACTCATCAGAAGGATCGGTCGCAGACAGTTCTAGAGTCCGAGCAATTGCCCGTGCGGACATCCCTGGAACTTTGGTTGCGCGCCGATCGCGGAGTGGACTGTGATGACCAGGGGCGAGTGATTGTTTGGCGCGATGGTGCGAATCCCGAGCGGGTCCCGGCCGATGCGCATCATGCTTCTCAGGCAAACCCAGGTCGGCGGCCTGCGCTGGTGGCAGTCGCAGCGGGCGGCAAACCGGCGGTGCGGTTCAATGGCCAGGGGGCGTTTTTGCAACTTGCCGGACAAGTGGTTCGATCACAGCAGTTTAGTTTGTTTGCTGTGGTGACCGACCTGGGGAAGTCCGGACATCGTGAGGTGATCTCCAATTGGAACAGTCGCAACGGCAATAGTACGACGTCGTTGTTTCTGGGAACTACTGGGAGCGGGCGTGTTCGTTTTAGCGATGCCTTTAATCCGGCAGGCGTAGTCCAGAACCCCCAACAGGCTTTCGTGATTACAGCTGTCAATGCGAGTCGAGAAGCTGTTGCGTTCCAGAATGCGGGTCTGTTGGCACGGCAGGATCAGGCATTGCCAGCACGTGTTTTGAATTCTCCATATGTCATGGGTACGCAGGGTAACATCAATGGAGAATACTGGCACGGTGACATCGCAGAGCTGCTGGTATTTGACCGCGCTCTGCCGCCGACAGAGCGCGAGCAGGTATGGGGGTATCTGGCATCCCGATATGGAATCCAGATCGCACCTTCGCGACCCGATCCTCAGCGGTTGGCATTGGCTTCGCTCTGCCACGTGCTGCTGAATACCAACGAATTCATCTTTGTAGACTGAGATTTATTTGCAGACGGTGTAAAAGAGACGGTGTAAAAGAGACAGTGCAAAAGAGACAGTGCAAAAGAGACAGTGCAAAAGAGACAGTGCAAAAGAGACAGTGCAAAAGAGACAGTGCAAAAC
>PBOG01000285.1 GCA_002724245.1 Planctomycetaceae bacterium | reverse complement strand
GCTGGGACCCCAAACCGGGCACCAATACGGGCGGCCCTTTCCGAGCCATCGAAACCTCGGTGCCGGGCGTTCACATCAGTGAGCTGTTACCGTACACCGCCCAACAGATGCATAATATGGCGATCGTGCGCAGCATCAACACACACAACGGTGACCATGGCAAGGGAACTTACATGATGCTGACAGGACGTCGACAGACGCCCGCCGCCGACTTCCCGCGACTTGGCGCCGTCGTCGCCAAAGGCCTCGACCAGCATAACTCGGCACTGCCCGGCCACATCCAAGTCGGTGGTGGCTCCGGTGCCCGCAATAACGATTCGGCCTATCTGGGGCCGCGTTACGCCAGTATCTCTTTGGGCAGTGGTACACCTCCGCAAAATTCCGCCCGTCCCAAAAGCGTCAGCGAGCAGTCGGACGCAACACGTAACCGCCTGCGACGCAAAGCAAACAGTCGTTTTGCCCAGCGCCGTCGGACGGCCAAAACCGATGCCTATACACAAAATTACGAACAGGCAATCGAGCTGATGGCACAACGTGATGTGTTTGACATCAGCAAGGAATCCCAAAAGGATCGCGACCGCTATGGACCGCATCCCTTCGGCCATCACTTGCTGCTGGCACGGAGACTTGTTGAGAACGGCATTACGTTTGTCCAGGTCTCCCATTCCAACTACGACACTCACAATGAGAACTTCAATTTCCACCTGGAACAGCTCGGAGAATTCGACCGTCCCTTCGCCACGCTGATCGAAGATCTGGCGGCCAGTGGAATGCTGGAGCACACGCTGGTGGTCGTCCTCTCGGAATTTGGCCGCACGCCTAACATCAACAAATACTACGGCCGTGATCACTGGGGAAATGCCTGGTCGATCTGCATGAGCGGTGCCGGCTTGCAACGTGGAGCCGTGATTGGCAAAACCAACGACAACGGAACCAAAGTGACCGATCGCGAAGTCGATGCAGGGCACATGTTCCATACCTACCTGCAGGCTCTGGGACTGGACTCCGCAGGGCATTTCGATATCGGTGGTCGTCCGATCCCACTGGCCGATCCGGCATTTGGGCCGATCACTGAACTGATGTCGTAAGCTGGCCCCGCCAGTCGACGTGCATTAGTACTGATTACGGCTTCCGCCGGCAAGGTACGAGAGCTCTCACAAGGAGTGTGCGCATGAATGCCGTTCCCAAACAGACCCACATCGTCAGCCAGTGGAAACACGACGGCGGGCCGCTGATCAATTGCCGCTTCGACCCGACAGGGAACTATGTCTTTGCAACGGCGGAAGACCGGCAGGTACTACGTTGGGAACTCAAGTCTGGAAACAAGATTTCCTTTTCTGGACATGATTCCTGGGCACGCGGCATCGCGTTCAGCCACGACGGCCAGACCGTTGTTACCAGTGGTTACGACGACACGTTAATCTGGTGGCCCGTCGCCGCGGAGAAGCCGGAGCCAATCCACAAGGTGAAGGCACACAAAGGCTGGATTCGGGCATTAGCAGTCAGTCCCGACGGGACTATCCTGGCCAGTGGCGGTAACGACCGGATGGTCAAACTATGGAACATGAAGGATGGGTCACTCATCCGTGAAATGTCCAAACCGCACGAATTGGACGTCTACAGCCTGGCATTCCATCCCCACGATGGCCAACTCCTCTCTGGTGATTTGATGGGCAAGGTCCATCAATGGACCGTAGCAGATGGGAAACTGACACGCGTCCTAGAGGCCAAGGATCTGCACACCTACAACGGGGGACAGCAGGTTCACTATGGTGGCATCCGAAGCATCGCTTTCACCCCTGATGGAAAGCAGATGGCCTGCGCTGGATTGACCAAAGCCACGAATCCACTGGGCGCGGTTAACGAGCCGATGGTTGTACGATTCGATTACGAACCAGGCAAGATTCTGAAAAAACATATGATTGACGGCGTCAAGGGAATCGCCTGGCGGGCATTATTCCATCCTGAGGGGCATTTAATTGGCTGCTCTGGTGGCAGCGGTGGCGGATTCCTGGCTTTCTGGAATGCGAAAGACGACAAGGCGTTTCATAAATTAAAGATGCCGGATACTGCCCGCGAATGTGACCTGCACCCGGATGGAATGCAGGTCGCTACGGTCCATTTTGACCGGCACTTGCGCATCAGCAAAATGGCCGCGAAAAAAGAAAAGTAACTGACGCCCAGACGGTTTCCTGTACGCTTTGCAGGCCCGTTACAACAGGACTACGTAGCGATAAAGACGCTGCTCTACAGACGCCACTGAAACGCCAGACACGCCACATCTTGGCGCGTTGCTGTACCCCGTATTAGGCCTGTTGCTGCCAAAGATGTCCGACGTCGAAAAACCGGCGGAATTTCCTATTAGGCAATATTTCGCATCTTGTCTGGGCTCCTATAATAGAGGCCTTGCCCCTGGCGGTGCATCTACCGCTTCGTTTTGCAACCCTCCCAGGAAACACCAAAAAGGCCTATCGATGATCCGTACCACCCTCTTGGCAGGCGCCGTCTTGCTGCTCACGGTTTCTTCCAGTCCGGCAGCGAAACACCGCGCGGAGGTCCTGGCGGAAGCAGCACCCGCCGACGCGATCTCGAAAGAGATTGCCCCACTACTCCAGCCAACTGGCATCCGTGTGATTCGCGGCACCTCCCGCAAGATCTGCGATATCTGGTTGTGCAAGCAGTGGAAAGTCAAGTCCTTCAAACTCGGTAACGACCTCAACTATCCGTTTACTCCAGGCCAGCTGATTGGTGTTGTCCGTTTTCACCGCAAAGGCCGAGATTTTCGCGCTCAGGACATTGCCAAAGGAGTCTACACACTGCGATACGCACAGCAGCCAGTCGACGGCGCTCATGTAGGAACTTCCCCCACCCGCGACTTCGTCTTGATGATCCAAACCAGCCGAGACAAATCAGGCGCACCGCTGCAGTTCGAGAAATTGACACAAGACAGCGCGGAAGCGGCGGGCACGAATCATCCCTGCATCTTGTCACTACAAAAGGCTGGTGAAAAAGCTCCGCTGATTCGAAACAATTCTGAGCTCGATTGGTGGATCGTACGCACTCAGTCTGATGCACTCCAAGGCAAAGAAGCCAAAAAGCTCCCCCTGGAGCTGGTTGTCGTAGGGCATGCCCCCGAATAACCGAGACTACCCTCGAGCACCCGGCCCCAGTCATGTCCTCTCGTTCGCGAAAAGGTATGTCCCGGTGACAATCACCGCGCAACTTACCCAGCGTTGCTTGCGTCCTGGCGTGCTGGTCGCCGTCCTCTGCGGCACCATCGCTGCGTTCGTCTGGCATGATGCGCCCGCCGAACCTCCTGGCAATCGAGTGGCAACCGGCCAAAAGTCCAAACCCGCCTATTCCACGCGCAGCCTCCGCGGTCGGGTGGTCTGGCTGGCAGAAGCTCTTGCGCGGCGTTTTAACATCGTCCAGGTTCCAGAGGCGGCCCGTAAATCTCTGGCTATCGAAACCCGCGATGGCAGCCTCATCCCGCTGGCGGAAGATGTCCGCGGGAGAGGTTTCCGCCGGGATTTACGGCTGCGCAAGATGGACTTGGAGCTGATGGTACGCATCTACGACCGCTCGCCAGTGGCCCAGATCGTCCGTGTCTACTCATTGGAAAAAGAAGGCAAATTCGAAGTCGACTACTGGTGCGACATCTGCGCTATCGCCATGTACGAGCTGAAACCGTGTGAATGCTGCCAGGCCGAGATCGAACTGCGGAAAAGGCCGGCCAGGTAGTTGCCAGTCCGCACGTCGCGATGCAGACATTGCCTGCGAAACCAGGCCTGACCTCGTACGCATCTCGGTCCAGGTGTAAACTGGACAGGCCTGCTGACCGCCACGGAGGCGATTCCACACGACACCTCGTCGCCTCTGGGGCACCAGATCTCACCCCTGGCCATCACGTCTCAAGGAATGCCCTCATGGCAACTACCGTCGGGAATCGCGTCCGTCGTTCACTCGAATCATACCAGCGGGCAAATCAGTTGATCCCTGGCGCCACTCAACTGGTCAGTCGCCGCCCGACGCGTTACGCCAATGGTATCTCACCGGTGTACGCCGAGAAGGCCAAAGGTGCATACCTTTGGGATGTCGATGGGAATCGTTACATCGACTGGGTCAGTGGCATCGGATCGATCATTCTCGGTTATGCCGACGAGGTCGTCGACGACGCCGTGCGCGAACAACTTTCCCGTGGTACCGTTTATTCAATCAGCCACGAGCTTGAACTCGAACTTGCTGAGGAACTGGTCAACCGTATTCCCTGCGCCGAAATGGTGCGCTATGCCAAAGGCGGTGGTGAAGCCTGTGCGATTGCCGTTCGTATCGCACGCGGTACCACCGGCCGCGATAAAGTTCTATTCTGCGGCTATCACGGGTGGCACGACTGGTACCTAGCAGCCAACCTGGAGCAAGACGCACACCTGGATGAACACCTGTTTCCCGGGATTGAACCGCTCGGTGTACCGCAGGCGCTGGCCGGGACGGCGATCCCGTTTCCCTATGGCGACCTGGATATGCTCGGCACAATACTCGACGAGCACCGCGATCAGGTCGCTGCGATCATGATGGAACCCCTCCGCAGCGAGTGGCCACCCGAGGGCTACCTGGAAGGTGTCGTAAAACTGGCACGAGAGCACGGGGTTGTGCTGATTTTCGATGAAGTTTCCACCGGCTTCCGACCTTCACCCGGTGGTGCACAGGCACGTCTGGGTGTCACACCTGATATGGCGGTGTTCGCCAAATCGATCTCCAACGGATACGCCATGGGGGCGGTGGTAGGGAAACGCGAGGTCATGGAACCGGCCGCACAAATGTTCATTTCCAGTACCTACTGGGGAGACACCCTGGGTTTACGGGCGGCCTTGACGACACTCCGCGAAATTACCCGTCGCGATGTACCGGGCACCCTCGACCAACTGGGCCAGAACCTGATCCGCGAACTCAACCAGATCGCGGATGAGACCTCACTTGACGTTCGCTGCGCAGGAGTCAACTACCATCCGCACCTGGCGTTTGCAGGTAGCGATGCCAACGAACAGCGTCAGCTCTCAACCCTCTACATCCAGGAAATGGCCAAACGCGGCTGCCATGGGTACGCGTCGTTCTACACCAATGCCAGCCAGGACAGCGCGGTATTGCAGCAGACCTTGGAAGCGGCCCGCGAGGTGTTTGGCTTGCTTGCGACGGCTCGTAGTGACGGCCGCCTGATGGAGTTATTGGAATGTGACCTGAGCCAGGATTTTTTCCGCCGGCTCGTCGATTAGCCTGTAAACGCAACCCACCTTGGCATCTCCCCATCTCCCGCCATGCGTGCCCGCCCCCTTCCGCGGCGCATCTTTGCCGTGTTTCTTGATGGATCGGTTCAAGTTTTCCTGCCTCTCCAAGAGATTGGTATTCTAATGCCAGAGGGTTGCCACTACCCTAGCGGCAGTTTACCACCAGAGAGAGAATTTCATGCCCCTGATTTTGCACCCCGACGCTCGTGCTCGGATCGAAATGCTTGTCGAACCGAATCTGGCGATGGAGCCGCCACACCAGCAAACGCCAGCTGCTGCCGAGAGTGTGCCGCTGGAAAACGAAACTGATCAAAGGGCCGCCTGATCGATTCAAGCGGCGTATTGGCAGCCTGTGCCAGGCGTCGTGAAACATCACGTCGTTGGTGGGTCGACTTGGGAATATCGAAAGCCACCATTGATGGGAATGATCTGACCGGTCACAAATCCCGCAGCCGGTGATGCCAGGAAACGGGCCACCTGGGCAACATCTTCGGGTGTGCCCCAGCGCCCCAGTAGCGCTTCTCCTTTAGCCCGCTGCTGCCAGTATTCGGAAGTCACCTCGCCCCACGCAGTCTTGATCCAGCCAGGTGCCAGGCAGTTCACTCGAACATGGGGCGCCAACGAGGCGGCCAGACTTTGAGAAAAGGCCATCACTGCCGCCTTGACCGCGCCAAACATCTCGCCACTCTCACCTGCCATTCCCTGGGCTGCTTGATCCCAGCCCATATTGAGGATCACCTGGTCGCAGTCCGTCGCCGCGCACTCAACCATCCGCGTTCCCATCGCACGCGAGATTTCCATGGTACCTAGCACGTCAACCTGCCAGAGCTTCTCCAGACGCTGGGAAAACGGCAGCGTCGCGTTCTCTCCTGTCAGCACGTCGACGCCCGCGTTATTCACACAGATGTCAATTCCACCCCGCCACTGCCACGCCTCTTCGACGAATGCGGCGCGCTGCTGCGGGTCCGCCAAGTCTGCCTGGACAACCTGCGCCACTGCACCCTGGTGAATCAGCGTGTCACACAACTCCTGCGCCACTGCCACGCGTCGATGGGTATGCAATAGCACTGCGGCGCCACCGATTGCCAATTCCAGCGCAATTGCGCGGCCAATTCCTCCAGACGCGCCAGTGACCAGCGCCACCTTACCGTCTAATTCACCCTGGCCACTCGCGTGTGAAGACACCGCCTGTCTTTCTGCATAGGACGCCGTCGGCTACAGGCGACGAAGAGACGTGAATCCGCCCAAAAATGAGCGGGGATTCGGCAAGCCGTCTCGCTCTGCAAGACAGGCTATCGCAGCTCGATCACAAGTGCGGGTGAGAGGATTCGAACCTCCACCTCATTGCTGAGACATGGCCCTCAACCATGCGCGTCTGCCAGTTCCGCCACACCCGC
>PBOG01000284.1 GCA_002724245.1 Planctomycetaceae bacterium | reverse complement strand
GATCTTACAGCGGCACGACGCCATCAAGGAATTGGCGCCGCGCGCCGCGCTGCGTGAAAACCTTTTGCTACTGGGACGTCAACTGAAAGACTACCCCAGTGGCCCCGAACGCCTGGTCGAGTGGACCGAATCTCCCCACTGGCTACTGCGGAAACGCTGGCTCACCTTGTTAGTGCGTCTGCTGCCGGCAACGTTTATAGCAAGCGGACTAACTCTGTTCTTGTGGGAAGCGAGCCAGGCTGCCTGGCTTCTGTTCTTTGCTCTCTTGGGATGCCAGTTTCTCTTGAGCCTGCTATTTGGTGGACAAATCCATACGTTATTCCACCACGTTTCCTCTGGCCGAGGTGAAGTACAGAACTACCTGGAGTTGTTTCAACTCATTGATCAGGAACCGGTGACCTCCGCGAAATTAGTCGCTTTACGGAAACAGGCTACGCTGGAAAACGGAGGGATTCACAGGCGGCTGCGACAACTGGGTTCGATCATGATCCTAGCTAATCTCCGCCACTCTGCCATGACTTTTCCGCTGTGGCTCGTGTTACAAGTCGGCCTGCTCTGGGATTTTCACGTGCTCGCGATACTGGAAACCTGGAAGCAGCGTTACGGTTCACAAGTCCGCAGCTGGTTCACTGCCCTCGGTGAATACGAAGCGTTAGGCTCGCTGGCCGCGCTCCATCACGACGATCCGGCCTGGAGCTTTCCGACGATGGCACCCGCTGGAAAACCCGTCCAGGCGCGTGGGCTGGGGCACCCTTTGTTGACAGACGACTCGCGCGTGGCCAATGACGTAGAAATCGGTAACCCGCAGTGTTGCCTGCTGGTCACTGGTTCGAACATGTCAGGCAAGAGCACTCTGTTGCGCAGTATCGGCCTGAATCTCAGTCTGGCGCAGATGGGTAGCCCGGTCTGTGCCACCTACTGGAAAAGTCCCCCGCTGCGCATCATGACCAGTATGCGGGTCAGCGATTCACTCGACCAGGGAGTCTCTTTTTACTTCGCTGAACTACAACGACTCAAAGAAATCGTCGACACGGTACGCAACAGCACGGCTCCGAACCAGCCGCAAATCCTGTTTCTCCTCGATGAAATCCTGCAAGGTACCAATTCGCGTGAACGCCATATCGCCGTACAACAGGTCCTCACCCATCTCCTGGAAAAGGGAGCGATGGGCGCTGTCTCTACGCACGATCTCGATTTGGCACAAATCGAGCCGCTCCGTTCGGCCTGTCACGCGGTGCATTTCCGCGAAACCATTGAAAAAACGGAAACAGGCCTGCGCATGGACTTCGACTACCGACTGCGGAACGGGATCGCGACGACTACCAACGCCCTGCAATTGCTGGAAATTGTCGGACTGACGGACCTTCCATAACTGCTCTGATCGCCACCAGTGGTATCGCGCTCTGCACGCACCAGCTCAGCAAACGCACTCCTTCGATCACACGACGTCTGTAACCTCTGATCGTCGCTAGCCTGTCTGGGAATTTTCGCTAGAATGGAGATTCTTGTGGCAAACGAGGTCAAGTGGCTATGTCTGAAGCACGCGTAGCGGAAGCTGAAGAAAATGTATTGGAGATCGATCTCCGTCGACCAGGCATTGCCGCGTTGTGTGCCTGGTTAGTGCCGGGTGCAGGGCACATTTATCAGGGACGAATCGTCAAAGGCCTCCTGTTCGCTGTGTGCATTCTGGGCACCTATGGCGCCGGATTCGTGATCGGTAAAGAGAAAGTCGTGTACGCCGCCTGGGAACCTGCGAAAGATCATCGTCGGTGGCAATTCATGTGCCAATTAGGAGTGGGACTTGCTGCCTTTCCAGCCGCCATCCAAGGGATGCGGTATCGACAAGACAAGCCGCCTCTTTGGAACGGCTTTATGGCCCCTCCAGAGCCTACGCATGATCTCAATACGAGCGATGCGCTATCCGACTGGAACCTGCGGCTCAACAGTGCTTTTGAAATGGGCACGCTTTATACGGTGCTTGCTGGGTTGTTAAACATTCTCGCAATTTACGATGCGTTCTACGGCCCTATGGTCGAAACCTTGCCTCAACCTCGCGAGTAAATTCCTTCGGAAAGCACGTTCGCGACAAGCGTCTCCACGATGAATAATGACCCTTTAATTTCACCTCAGGCGCTTCCGTTCAACGAACTGTGGTATTTGCTACCGTTGTTCATTGCCATCTGCCTGGTCTTCGGTGCGACACGCCATGAGAACTGGTCCGGAATCCTGTTCCATGCCCTGCAGAATGCCCGGTGGATTGCCCTGTTCGTGCTCGTTGTTTTCGGAATCCTCTACGCCGTCTCGTGGGCAGTGTAGGCACCAAACCAGGATGCGTCTCTCTGTCGAGGTAGAATCTGTCACGTGATGTGATCATTTCCAGGTGGTAGATCCCTGACTTCTGGTACTTGGGCCGCAGGAACGAACGTTGCGCGTGCCTGCCAGCTGTGGGAATTTCTGGCAAAATACGATAAACAAACAGCTGTTTCCTCAGAACTCCTGGGCGGGCGCAAGATTCCGGCCTGCTGTACGGTTCCAGAGCTTGGAGGCAGTTGGTTTGGGACATAGAATAGAAAACTGAATTTGGCCCGGCGGAGCACGTCGGGCTCTTCTCGTTAATTACGATTGCCCTGACAATCTACCCCGTTGAGAACTGGCATGCCCGCTTTTGACAAACATATTTTTGTCTGTTGCAATCAGCGGTCGCCCGGCCATTCCCGAGGCTGCTGCGACCCGGATGGTTCCGGACAATTGCGGGCGCAACTGAAGGCAGAACTCAAACGCCGGGGATTGGGCGTGCAAGTTCGCGCTAATTCAGCTGGCTGTCTCGACCAATGTGAGGCTGGGCCCACATTGGTGATTTATCCCCAGGCGATCTGGTACGGTAATGTTCAAGAGGAAGATGTGCCCCGGATTGTGGAAAAGACGATCCTCAACGACGAGCTGATTGAAGAACTGGTCATTCCCGACGAAGTGCTCAATACAAAGGGGCGGATTCGCTGGCCCAAAACCGCACCTTGAGCTTTCAATTCGCGCAATTCGCATCCACGTCTCGCGCGGCGGAGTCACTCAATATATGAGAATCGTCATTTTAGGTGCCGGCACTGTCGGCACGTCGATCGCAGAGGTCCTTTGCAACAACCGCCATAGTGTCACGGTTGTCGATTCAGACCCGGTTCAAAAACAACGGATCGATGATGAACTCGATGCCCAGGCAATTCTTGGCTCCGCTTCCCAATCAAGTGTGCTCTTTCAGGCAAATGTGTTGGATGCCGACCTCTGCCTCGCGGTAACTGGAAATGACGAAGTCAATCTAATCGCGGCGAGCATGGCCAAAGCAATGGGAGCCCGTCGAACCATGGCGCGCGTTTATGCGCCGGTCTTTCGCGATTTGAGTACGTTTGACTACCAGGGACATTTCCACATCGACCGCTTGATCAGTCTTGAACACGAAGCCGCAAATCTGCTGGCCCGTAACCTAAGAGACCCAGGATCGGTCGTCGTCGAACATTTCGCCCGTGGCGAGCTTGCGGTACAGGAAATCCTGCTTCCTGAAGGGTCACCAGCGATTGGCAACTCCGTCAAGGAACTTGAACTTCCCACAAACGTACGCATTGGTGCGCTCCACCGCACAAAGAATATTTCCAGTGAAGGTCAGATGTGGCTAGCTGGCGCCGACGACCGCTTTGAAGTCGGTGACCGCGTCACCTTAATTGGCCAGCGTGAAGACATCGACGAGGTCACGGAAAAGGTCTTTCGACCGGCCCTGACACCCAAATTGTCTGTTGTGATTGCCGGTGGCGGCGAGACCGGTTACCACTTGGCGCGTATCCTGGAGAATGAACAATTTGACGTCCGACTAATGGAACAATCACGCGAACGCTGTGACTTTTTGAGTCATAATTTGGATCACGCCACCGTGGTCAATGCGGATGCGACCCGTCGATCCAAGCTTGAAGAAGAACGGGTTGGGCATTTTGATGTCTTTGTAGCCTGCACCGGAGACGACGAAAACAACATCGTGGCTGGTGTAGAGGCCCGCGAAATTGGCACCCAAAAGATCATGGCGGTCATCAGCCGACGTGACTATGCGGGCATCAAAGAGCAACTCGGAATCGATGTCACTGTCAGCGAATTGGATGGCGTGTCACAACAAGTTATGGACTTCCTGAATACCGGCCCTATTATCTCGCGATCCATGCTACCGGGTGGTCGCATCGGCGTATTTGAAATCGAAGTCCTGGAAGATGCTGCCGCAACCGAACATGTGATTGCAAATCTCGAATTGCCGCCGGATTGTTTGATTGCCGTCGTAATCCACGAGGACCACATCAAAGTCCCAGGTAGAGATGATCGACTGCAGCCAGGCGACACGGTCATCGCACTCATTGATGATTCTGCCGTAGAAGTCACGTTGAACATGTTCGCCGTGAAAGAAGACTAACTCACCTCCATTCTCCTGTTTTTCCACTAGGTGTCGAAAAACAGCCCTGTCGATACCAGATCAAACCTTATGAACTTTCGCTTACTCAGCAGACAGCTGGGCATCATTTCACTGCTGATTGGTGGCACGATGCTCTTTAGTCTTCCCTGGGCTTTGCCCAGCTGGGGCCAGCGTAGAGATATCAGGAGTAGCGCTTTCGAGCAGGACGGCGCATTCGCCCTGGCCATAAGTATCACGATTTGCGCGATGATCGGCTTCCTGTTGATTTGGTGTGGCCGTAATGCACGGGGGCGCCTTTTCCGTCGGGAAGCGATGGCCGTCGTCGGCCTCAGTTGGGTCCTAGCAACAGTCCTGGGAGCGCTGCCGTACAAATTCGCCGGGTGCATGCACACGGCGAGAATCCGGATGGACGATACCACGCAAACGGCGCAACTGCACCACTTCAATGGTCTCGGGCTGAGCAACTGGATCGAACCCGACGCTCCCCTTGACCAGCCCACTTATCGGGTTCTTCAGAACCTTCTCCGCGCCGGTTATAGCGGTTTGTCCGAATCGAAGTTGCGTGACACATTGAATCAGGAGCTCGATTCTAAAGAGATCGATGAGGCTCTCGGACAATTACGGACCTGGCATCAAGAAGATGACCATTGGGCTCACACGCTCACAGTCCCTGGCCAGGGAGAGGACACGTGGAAGGTCCGTTGGGTGACCGTAGGAATTGCTGACTGCCTGTTTGAGTCCCAGTCGGGATTCAGCACAACGGGCGCCACCATTTTTTCTGATCTGGAAAATGTCGAGTTAATTCCTCATTGCATCCTGTTTTGGCGCAGCAGCACACATCTGCTTGGCGGTCTGGGAATCGTGGTTTTGTTTGTCGTGATCCTGGGCCAGGGTTCAGCAGGCAAAGCCCTGATGCGAGCCGAAATGCCAGGACCGACTAAAGAAGGTTCGCAGGCACGTATGCAGGACACTGCCTGGCTATTTGCAGGTATCTACTTGGCGCTGAACGTACTGCTGTCCGTCATCCTGAAACTGATGGGCATGACCTGGTTCAGTGCCATTTGCCACGCATTCGGAACGATGGCAACCGGCGGATTCAGCACGTACAACAGCAGCGTCGGACACTATGAAAGCGCTGCAATCGACTATGTTATTACGCTGTTCATGATTCTAGCCGGAACCAATTTTACTTTGCTGTATTTCCTCCTACTGCGGCAACCTGGCAAATTGCTGGCAGACATTGAATGGAGGACGTACATGGGAATTATTGGAGCTGTGACTCTTCTCGTCATACTGTTCGGAGTCAGTACGGGAGACTTCCCAGGGTTCAGTGATGGTCTGCGTTACGGGCTGTTCCAAGTTGTGGCAATCATCACAACCACCGGATACGGCACGCATGATTTCGACCAATGGAACCACTTTGGACGAGGCATTCTGTTTGCACTCATGTTCGTTGGCGGATGTGCAGGGAGCACGGGCGGTGGCATGAAAGTGATTCGACATGTCCTGTTTTTCAAGATCTTGCGACTTGAAATGGAGCAAGCCTATCACCCCACCGTCGTCCGACCATTGCGACTGGGTGGTACCCCCGTCGATGACCGTGTCTTGCGAAGCACAATTCTCGTGTATTTTGGACTGATTCTCGCGATCTTCGTATTGAGCTGGTTGTTTGTGATCGCTATCGAACCTGACGCCACCTGGGGTTCCGACACACAACATAAGTTGATTGACAGCGCAAGCAGCGTGGCTGCCACATTGAACAACATCGGCCCTGGCCTGGGCACCGTGGGTGCCACTCGCAACTACGGTCACTTCAGTTGGATGAACAAACTCCTGTTTGTCTGGTTAATGATGTTGGGTCGACTCGAACTATTCTCGATTCTCGTATTGAGCACACCTGGCTTCTGGAAATTTCGCTGACTCCGAACCGCCATTTCTCAATTCTTGCTCTACTAGATGGTACGTTTATCCGCTCTCAACAACGTTACATTGCGACACGGCACTCGTAGCATGCTGAACGATACCACTCGGACAATCTTCGCTGAGAACCGTTTCATGACCGAGTCGGCGCAGTAGTCGCGGCCGCTCTTGTGGCCTGGCTGGGCTGGTAAACGTGGCTTGAAATAGCCAGGACATCAGTCCTTGAACGTATTGCCGTCACCAGCAAACCCAGACACATTGCTTGATACGCGACCACCCGGAAAACGCTGGACAACCAGATGGTAACGTACGCGTGGAATTCTCAGGCAGCTCGCTCTGAATGTGCGGCGATAGATTTGCGGTACCAGTTAATCGTTTCGAGCAATCCTGCACGCAAGGCTGTGCGCGATTGAAACCCAAAACACTCCCGCGCTCGCACAGTGTCCAGGCAGCGTCGCGGCTGGCCATCTGGTTTGCTGGGATCCCAACAAATTCGTCCCCGAAAATCAACGAGTTCACAAATTAACTCAGTCAGCTCAGTGATCGTAATCTCCTGGCTGGATCCAAGATTGACCGGCTCCCCACTGTTGTAGCAATCAGTCGCCAGGGCAATCCCTTCGGCCGCGTCTTCAACAAACAAGAACTCTCGTGACGCTTTCCCCGATCCCCACACCGTAATTTCCGACCGACCTTGTTGCTGTGCTTCCACCACCTTGCGAATCAACGCTGGAATGACATGACTGGAAACGGGATCAAAATTGTCACCTGGCCCATACAGATTAACTGGCAACAGGTAGATCGCATTTAATCCGTACTGCTGTCGATAAGCTTGCGCCTGTACCAACAACATTTTCTTCGCCAGTCCATAGGGCGCATTCGTTTCCTCTGGATACCCCTCCCAGAGCTGATCTTCTGCAAACGGAATCCTGGCGAATTTGGGATAGGCACAAATCGTACCGACAACGACCACTTTCTTGACGTTGAATTGCCGGCACTGCTCGATCAATTCAATTCCCATAATCGCGTTGTCGTAAAAATAGCTTCCCGGGTTCTTCCGATTCGCACCAATGCCACCTACGACTGCAGCCAAATGCACAACAATCTCCGGACGGCAATCGCTGAACAGATTCTCGATTTGCCGCCGGTCTCGCAGGTCACAGGACGCGCTGCGGGGAATATGAAGCGAACTGGGGGAAAATGCCTGCAAACGCTGCTTTACGCAACGTCCCAGGAACCCAGATCCGCCGGTCAAGACAACACGTCGCCCACGTATATCGTTCACAAATAGTACCGTAACAAGCTGCTTTGAAATCAAATCGGCACGAGGCCGGCACCTGCTATCGTGCAAGGAGAGCAGAACAGGTCATCCATGTGAGATCGCCTGCCTGATGCAAATGTGGCATCAATACCTCGCGATCCCAAAGTTCTATCTTTGGGATCGCG
>PBOG01000283.1 GCA_002724245.1 Planctomycetaceae bacterium | reverse complement strand
TCGATTGATGACTGGAAAAAGATGCGGCCGATCACGCCACGCGGTTATCTTTGCCGCCATGTCGAGCAGCCTTTGCAGATTGACGGTCGCCTCGATGAAGCTGCCTGGAAGGAGGCCGTCTGGACAGCTAATTTCATGGACATTGAGGGTGCTCGCAAACCACAACCCCGTTTCCAGACGCGTGCGAAGATGTTGTGGGATGACATGTATTTTTACGTGGCAGCGCATTTGCAAGAACCACACGTGTGGGGGACGCTGAAAGATCATGATTCGGTGATATTTCATGACAATGATTTTGAAGTCTTCATTGATCCCAACGGAGATAATCATGAGTACTACGAATTAGAGCTCAACGCGCTCAATACCACCTGGGACTTGTTCCTGCCGAAGCCTTACAAGGATGGTGGCGGAGCCGATAACGGTTGGGAAATTCCTGGGTTGAAGACGGCGATACATGTTCAAGGAACTTTGAACAATCCTGCGGACGTAGATCTTGGTTGGTCAGTTGAGATTGCGATTCCGTGGAAAGTCCTGGCGGAATTTGCCCATCAACCGGCGCCACCGAGGGAAGGAGATCACTGGCGGGTTAATTTTTCACGTGTACAGTGGCGACACCAGGTTCGTGAAAAGAAATATCAGAAAGTGCCCAAAAAACGCGAGGACAATTGGGTCTGGTCTCCGCAGGGAATCATTGACATGCACCGTCCTGAACGCTGGGGATACGTCCAGTTTACGCGTGAACAATCGAACAAGGCACGATTTCAGCCCGATCAGGCACTGGCTTTCAGGGATGCGTTGATGACCATATACCATCACCAGAAAGTCTATTTTCAACGTCGTAAAAAGTGGGCCCAGAACCTCGAGGTGCTGGGTTTGCGCCCTGACGATTTTGCGCCCCTGACTACTGCGCCAGGTATCAAACTGACAAAGGATGGGTACCAGGCGAGCGTGACTCAGACTTTACCCGGTGGGCGACGGAAACAGTGGCGTATTCGCCAGGATTCACGGCTCCGCGGCGAGTGATTTAGCCGCTGGCATCCGGGCAATCGTAGTGTGTTTTGTGCCAGAGACCGAGGCAGCTTTGCGATAGGGGAAGTTCGTGCCGTAGCGACAGCGGTTCCTCGATATTTGTTTTGTCACAGGTAACGGCGGTGGTTTGGTTGACTGAAAAATTGGCACGGCCCAGTCAAGTAGTCGTGTTTGAAGTCGCGCTCTGCTATCTGTAGACCTATGGTGTCAGTTTTTCTGTTTCAGCTGTTCTGGAAGAACCAGTCATGTTTCGTTACAGCTACATCCTCATTGACCGTATTGAATCCATCGAAAAGGGGGATGGACTCCGACGAACATTCGACTTGTTGAAGCAGGCGGGGTACGACGGTGTGGAACTAAACTTATCTACACCACTGGGGGTCTCGCTAGACGAGCTCGAGCAATGGCTTGCGGAGTCAGGTCTGGTGGTTCCGTCATTTCTGACCGGAGAGTCTTATCATGATGGCCTCTGTTTGAGCTCGCCTGACGCACAGGTCAGGTCTGCCACCGTTGACCGATTGATCGAATATCTCGAAGTCGCGAAACGCTTCCAATCGATTCTGGTAGTTGGGTTGCTGCAGGGCTTGCGTTCCGATGAGCCAAGTGCGACGGACGCTAATCTGCGCATCACCGATTGTTTGCGGAGAGTTGCCGTGGCGGCTGAAGCGCAAGCGGTGGATATCGTAATTGAGCCGGTAAATCATCTTCAGGTTGGATTCAACAATTCGGTTGCCGAAGTTCTGGAGATGATTGCCGCGATTGATTCCTCAGCGGTGCGTCCGATGGTTGACACGATCCATATGAATATTGAAGAAGTCTCGCTGTCGGAGCCTGTTTATGCCTGTCGCGACCGTTTGCGGCACGTCCATTTGTGTGAAAGTAACGGACGGGGGTTTGGAACTGGCAATGTTGATTTTGACCTGGTTTTGACCACGCTCCAGGAAATACAGTACGGAGGATTTGTCTCGATCAAGGTTTATCGCGAGTCTCTTGCGAGTGCTGCGCCTGCGAGTCTGGCTTTTCTCAAAGAGCGTGGTTTTTGATCGGCGTTTCTGATTAGGGAACCACATTCGGGAGGTGGTGCCTGTTGGGTTGGACACGGTGCACGTCGCTCCTGTGGTCTGGGGATGGATTGGTTCGAAGTGTCATCAGGCGATTGGGGATTTCTCGGAGACAGGTTGTATGAGTGCTGATTTTTCGGGGCGACATGTGCTGGTTACTGGAGGAGGAAGTGGACTGGGCCACTCGGTATCTTTGGCTTTTGCGGCTTCGGGAGGGCGCGTTTCTGTAGTTGACGTGAATGAGGAAGCCGCGTTGCAGACAGCGGCGGCGATTCGCAGTAACCAGGGCAGCGCGGAGGCCTATGTCTGCGATGTATCCGTAGAGACGCAAGTCGAACAAACCCTGGACGCCATTTGTGAGCATGCTGGCACACCGGATATCTTGTTCAATAATGCGGGTGTCAACCGCCGCTTGCCATTGCAGGAATGGACCGCGGAAGACTGGAACCATGTTGTTGGAGTGAACTTCATTGGCTCTTTCCTGGTTGCACGAGCTGTTGGCCAGAGAATGGCACAATGCCAAGGCGGTAGTATCGTGAATATGTCAGCCGGTGGTGGCGGACTCATTGGACTGGGGAGAGGGACGGCGATCTACTGTGGAACGAAAGGCGCTGTGGTCGCGATGACACGGGATCTTGCTGCGGAGTGGGCGGCTGATAATGTGCGTGTTAATTGTGTTGCGCCTGGTTGGATCAAGACAGACATGAACGCGGCTATCTTGCGGCACCCGGTCGCGAGTCAACGGGTGCAACAGCGCGTTCCGCTGGGTCGATGGGGAGAACCCGAAGACGTTGTTGGACCGGTTTTGTTTCTGGCATCAGATGAAGCTCGCTACATTACCGGGCATACATTACCCATCGATGGAGGTGTGCATAACATTGTGCGGCTTACTGATGATGACACAATTCGATAGCGGCTTTCGCGGGGATCTGGTCTAATGGGAGTAGTAGGCGATGCGGGCAGGCCCTGGCTGTGAGCGATGCCGGAAACTCGGTACCAGGCGTAACTGAACTTGCCTGGACTTAAGGTTGGGGTACATACTTGCCGCCGCTGTTCCTCGGTGTCCTGTAAAGGTCGGCGTTTGCCGACGTTTGGTGGTGTTGGCATGCCGCTCTTTTCTTCCCCTTCTACTTTTCGAGCCGATGACCAGCTCGTTGCGCCTCGACGACGGCTGCCTGCCTGGATGCTCTCTCTCTGCTTCCACCTGATTTTGCTGCTAATCCTGGCGGTCTTTGTTCGTTCTCAGCCGCAGGGGCTACCTGGCGGAAGGGAACGAACCGGGGAGATCGTCATCGCGCAGGTAAACGCCCAACAAGAGGTCGAGTATTTCGACGAGGCGGACGCCGAGCAGCAAGGTGCTGAGAATGCAACAGAGGCTGCGGATGCGACATTAGAGGAATGGCAGCCCGCGGCGTTATCCGAACCGAGTGTGGAGCTTCCAAGAATTGATTTGCCAGGTCCCTCGGATCCCGCTGTTGCCACTGAGATGACGGACTCACCCCGTTTGACGATCAGCGGTCGTCCGGTGGTTTCTCCCAGTCGGATTACTGCAGAGCAGCTGGCGGCCGAGCGTTCTCGTCTCAAGTCGCGCGGTCCGAGCGGCCCACCAGGAGAAGTTGCGTTGTTTGGTTCTGCGGCGGCTGTAGGGCACTCATTTGTATTCGTGATTGATCGTTCCAAGAGCATGGGAGGCGATGGGTTGAATGCTCTGGCCGCTGCCGAGCGCGAACTTGCCATGGCGCTGGGAAAACTGGAGCCACACCACAAGTTTCAGATCATTGCCTACCACCATCGCCGCGTATACCTGGCAGGGCGACAGTTGGTGCGGGCGACGCCTGAGAATCGGCGTTTGGTGCGACAGTTCTTTGGTGGGTTGGCATCGTTTGGCGGCACGGATCACAAAGCAGCTTTGAATGCTGCGTTGAATCTCGAGCCAGATGTTGTTTTTCTGTTAACCGATGGAGGCGCTCCAGAATTAAATGCGGTTGATTTGAGGAGTTTGCGCAAACGCGTCGGGAACCGCGCATCGGTACACTGCATTCAATTTGGCTTTGGGCCACTGCAGGACGACAACGCATTCATGCGCCGACTGGCGGTACAGAACCGCGGGGCTTTTGGATACGTGAACATGTCGCCCTGATCGTAGTAGCAGGCAGGCTCAGGCTACGGGAGTTGCGTGTCGGTGTTCAGGAGTTGACGGCCATTTCCATCGGTTGTTCGATAGGGGCGTCAAGGCACGGAACCGGTGTCGGAACGCTGGATATGACAGACAAACGCGTAGCAGGACTTGCAGCGGGTGTCAGGTTGTCTCCGTTGTGTTGCCAGGTACAGTTCCGACCTGCGTCCTTGGCAGCATACAACGCAGCGTCAGCTCGTTTTAACAAATCGGCCAGCGATTCGTCTGGACGGCGCGATGACACGCCTCCACTAATCGTGACGGTAAATGCCTGTTTGTCGTAATGCAGTGACGTCTCTGCGACGGCTTCACAAACTTCACGGGCGATGGCTGTGGCTGTGTTGTGGCCATGGTCTGACAGGAGAATGACAAATTCTTCTCCACCAAACCGTCCGACAAAATCGGTGGCACTGAGAGGCAATTTAAAGCGACCGGCAACTTGCCGTAATATCGCGTCACCAGCCAGGTGGCCGTACGCATCGTTGAATGATTTAAAATGATCGATATCGAACAGCAGGATTGATAGAGCCGAGTCAAATCGACTAGCCGAGTCGAATCGTTCTTGAAGTTCATCGTCACACGAGCGGCGGTTGGGCAGACCGGTGACTGGATCGATGCGTGCTGCCTCCATTGAGGCAGCAATCTCGTGGGAATGGTTCAGCAGTTTTGATTCTGCTGCCTCCAGACGTTCCTGCACGCTGTTGTTCGCTTCCACAACCTGGGTCAGGAGCGTCGTCAACGACGTATTTTTCAGGGTCGGATTTTCTTTGTCGAATTCCGCACAACGAGCGGCAAAACGGTCGACGGTATCACGGTACTGAGAAACGTCGGTGGCGAATCGATCTGTCCACTTGCAGAGGTGTGCGAGAACTTCCAAAGTGCGATTGGATTCGGCGCGTGAACCGCCGGTCAGGGGGTGGCCAGCGCGGTTGGGCCAGAAACCAATAAAGATCCCCAGCCCAAGCAGGCAGGTCCCCATGATCAACCCGGTTAGAAAAGCCGAGAATTGCGTTGCCAGTATCAGACCCACGCGATGTCTCCATCATCCAGAATCATGCAGCCGAGTGAGAATACTTAAAACATAGGTCACACAAGGCGTCCGCGAGAGAATTATCAAACGATCCGTCAGGGGAAGCTGAGTGAAGGGAGGGGCGAGGTAAAAAACCTCGTAGGGTCCGTAAGCTTTTTGTTAGCAAAGGATTAGGGTAATCATCGTGAGCCGCGGGGGTGCGGATGCAGAGGCGTTTTCTGACCGGTATACTTTCTCGCCTGCGAAAAATCCGCGTTTTCGCGGGGTTCGGCACCCGCTAAGCGCCGGTTCTTGGCGGGGTTGGCTGCAGACTGGCCGATGGTTGCCAGGTGTTGGTGACGGGCCAATTAGCGCAATTACAGCGAATGTATTGCTGCCGTTGTGCCACCCGGTATCAGGGATCCACTTCTGCGGCACGTGTCGTGTTTTCGGCAGAGCCTGCATTTTGTTCTCGCTGGTGTTGCCCCTCTTCGTGGTCGGCGTTCCGGTTGTTACGATCTGCTGATGTAACAACTGTTGCTACCCGTCCACACACAGGGCGATGGACTGACGTTTCTCGCGCTGGCAGGAAAGCTGATTGCGTATGTCGCTTGCCTCTATTTATCAACAACAAAAAACGGTTATTTCTTGTGAACTGTTTCCACCCAAGACACCGCAAGGTGACGCGGCGTTGTTCCGTCACGTCGCGAAATTGATGGAACAGAACCCGGCTTTTGTAACCTGCACCTACGGTGCGGGTGGTTCTACTCGAGACAAGACGCTCGATGTTGTCCAAGCGGTAAAACGAGATTTTTCAGTTCCCGTTGCCTCTCATTTGACATGTGTTGGTGCTTCCGTTGATCAGTTGCGGCAGTTCCTCCAGGAGGCATTGGAAAGGGGAGTGGATCACATTGTTGCATTGCGTGGCGATCCACCTGATGGAGTGGACGCCTTTCGTCCTGTGGAAGGAGGCCTGCGCTATGCTAATGAACTGGTTGCGTTAATTCGTAACGAATTTCCGCAATTTGGTGTTGCGGTGGCAGGTTATCCAGAGACGCACCGAGAAGCCGCCAGCTCTGAAGCAGATTTACAGAACCTGGTGCGCAAAGTGCGCACCGGAGCGGATGTGGTTCTGACGCAGCTGTTCTATGACAATCAGAGCTTTTTCACTTTTCGAGATCGGTGCCGAGCACTGGGAATCGAGGTGCCGATCGTTCCTGGGATTTTACCGATTACGAATTTGTCCCAGATCAAGCGGATTACCGCGCTCTGTGGCGCGGTACTTCCCGACGCGCTTTTGCAACAATTAGCGGCCCGCGACGATGCTGACTCGCAGTATCGAGTGGGAGTCGATTTTGCCACCCAGCAGGTTGCCGAATTGGTGAAAGGTGGTGTTCCGGGAATCCACTTCTACGTGCTCAATAAATCCCTTGCGACATGTGAAGTGTTGGAAGCCGTGGACCTTTAGCGTCGATTTGCCTGGTCTTGTTAGCGGTTTGGGTAATGTTGCAGGACACAGGTCTCTCGGTGCTGTTGTTTGTATCTTCAATGAAGACATCAGCTGTCGTATCGCCAGTTTTCTGCGGGCGCACAGAATAGCTGACAGCATCACAACTGCCGAAGTAACAAAAGGCCAGAGAACTAACGCGAATCAGGACAATTCGTCGAGCAAGCGATCGACAGCGACCTGTAAACGTTCCGGCGTTTCGTACGTCCCATCCATGATTTGCTGACGAATTTCGTCAACGAGATGGGTGCGGACGTCAGGGATTTCGTGAATTCGGCTCATCAACTCCGCATGCGGAGAGATGTCCAGTTCATCAATCGGCTGTGAATATCCCGGTTCTACCGGTGAAGTATTCTGCGAACGATGAATCCCATTGAGCGAATGTGGGCCATGGATTGCGCCGGGTCCGTTGATTTCCATGTTGTTTCTTCTCCCCTTCGAACGAATCGAGTACGGAACAGTGTATTCCCGTGCTCGCTGTCCTCATCTTACCAGTTAATCAGGTCTTACGGGTACCGCAGTCCGTGTCGGGAGAGTGCTATCCGTTGCGCGAAATGACTTCGCATGCACCGTGTGAACAACAAGCTAACCCAGGTATCGGTCTACGGTGTTCGCCGAGCTGATCGAATCTTCCTTCCAACTCTTTGTATGGTTTAAAGCCCAGCCGACGACCTGTGTCGGTTTGGCAATTGCCATCGAGTCACAACAAAATCCGGAGTGTAACCGTGTGACGAGCCATACCGAAGAGGTAACAGCGGCCGGCCAGACGGATCGTAATGTATTCATCGTCTTATCCGGATCCAACTACTCTTCGGAGCTCGTCTTTGCGTTTTCGTCATCGTGGTCGGATGAAGCTCAGGAAGCTTGGGCTGTCAGGCTGAACTTGTATCGGGTAAGCGTTGCCTGCCATCTCCCGGAGTTTCCAGGGCGGGACAATAGGGGAAAGCCGGCGACCCGGCAAGGGCAAGGTATCCGCCGCGTGGATTTTCTCACGATTGTTAAGATGGGGGGAGTGCGAGTCGTGGGCTCGAGAGGACTCGCTGTCGGATTTAACGAGTTGCCACAATATGCTGTTGCTTGCGGCTGGTCATGGGCCTGCCGCGAGCGTGTTGTCTGGGGTCTGCGCCGAGGCACTGGTACCAGATGTCTCGCGCCTGCGGAAATTGCGCAAAATTGGTCTTTGCCGGTTTTCCGTTTAGCAACGGCGATCCCAGAACTCGTTCCAGTTGGGCTGGATTGCATCCGCGTTTCCTGGAATGCCAATCGTCTGGGTAGCCTGGTTGGCTACGGATCGTACCCTTCTGGCATGCGATTCTTGAATCGCGGCATCCACCGGCAGAGGCCAACACCGAAAAAGTAGAGAAAAGTCAGTGGTACTGCCATCAGCAGCATACTGATCGGGTCCGCTGGCGTGAGCAGCATTGAGATTACAAAGATCACCAGAATTGCAATGCGCCATTTTTCCAGAAACAGTGCTTCGGACACTAATCCCAGCCGATTGATGAACAGCATCACGAGCGGCAGTTGGAAGGCAACACCAAATCCCAGCGGTAGAAACAGTACGAAACTCAGCCACTCGCTGATTCGTGGGTCGGGGTCAATTCCCATGTATTTGTTGAAACTGAACAGGAATGCAAGTACCGGCTCAAATACAAACAGGAATGCCAACGCCACGCCAGCCAGGAAAAGTCCCAGGCTAATAGGCAGAAAGACGTGGACGTAACGCTTCTCGTGTGGGTAGAGGCCGGCCGCAACGAAAATCCAGAGTTGCCAGAAAATCCAAGGGCTGGCAATCACCAGACCCGATACAAACCCGGCTTTCAACCAGATCATGAATGCTTCATGGACACCCAAAGCCTGAACGCGGACCTCCGTTTCTCGCCAGATCTGGATTGGGATCAGCTGAGGTTCCGGGTAATTCAAGAAATCAGACAGCGCGGCAGTCAATAAAAGCTGGTTGAGTTTGCGTGATTGTTCCTCGGGCAGTTCGTTCTGTTTGGACCGCTCACGCAAGTCGCTCAATGCACCTGCACGTAGACGCGACGTATCGATATCCTCGGAGCTGGAAAGAAAATCCAACAACCCTCCTCCCGGGGATTCTGTTTCGGCTGCGGCGGTGCTGCTGAATTCATCTGCCTGTTGCAGGGCGCGATTGCCAAGCAAGCTGTTCAGAATGTTGAGTAACGCTTGCTGTTGACTGCTGGAAAATTCTGCGGAGGATGGCAGATCCTTGAGTTGCGTCAGCATCTGTCTTTGGTCGGCGTTTAGAGACTGCCAGATCCGCCAAGCCGCCTGATCGTCATCTTTCTTGGGGTTGGACAGTCGGGCGCAGAGTGGCTGAGCCTGGCCAATCTTGACATTTGCCCAGCGGAATTGATAGCGCGAAACTTCGAGATCCTGGAACTGCTCAGGGCTGGATGTTTTCAGGTATTCCAGGATCGCATGTGGATCAATCTGGACGCGGTCCTGAATGAGTTCTTGAGTTTTCAGAACATTCAGGTTTTCCGACTTGGCAAGTGGGTCACCGGCTTGCAGGTCGGTTTTTTCTTTGTCCAGGTAATACGATTCCAGGGCCATCGTCAGTGGGGTCTGGATCAAGTGCACGACTCGATTCGCGATGGACAGTCCAATCAGGAATCCGATGAGCAGGCCCAGTAAAGCACGTACCAGGCAGCCGCGCAGCTCCTCGAGGTGTTCGCCGAACGACATCGTGGTCGATTCGAACAGATCATCCTGAGGGCGTTTCGCCATAATTGGATCACTACGTTGTAAGCTTGATGGCGCTTTGTGTTACAGCTCAATAGAGCGTCGAGGGTAGCACACTCCGGCACAAGCCTGCCAGGCTGCCTGAGCGAATCAAGAAGTACGGTAGGAAGCTGCCGTACCAGCGAGCAACGGGGAGCCCTATTACGCCAGCCGATCCGTTTGACCAGATCAATCATTTTCCGCCGAACTCAATAATACCAATGCCCTGAAAGTCACACAACCAACCGGTCCCGATCGTTTTGCCAGCCGGCGTTCCCGCGTCTTGATCGCCACTCTGGGGGACCGTGATTTTGAGGAGAACGGGCGAAGTTTTGGAGAAACCGGGCTAATCTGCTTTCGTTCGGTTCAGTATGCATTCGATACCAGGATTTCCCCCACACGGTGCCTGTCGGGGAAACAGGCCAATGCGAACGTCGTGCGTCCATCCTCGATGACGACGTCAGCCCTGTGCGTAAGGCCGATTGGTCGACGGCTCTTTCCGGTGGGTTGCAGTTCCACGCGATGTCGACCGGCGGGAACTTCCAGTCGCAGGACCTGGATCTGGTTAGGAAGCAGGCCCCAGCAACGTGTGTCGGCGGATTCGACGGCTTCCCAGGCGACGCCGGCGATGTCGAGCAGCAGGCTGGCAGCAGGCGCGACGTCCAGCGAGTCTTTGACGGCATAGACGGCGGCCTTTTTGACAACGCGACGCGCCACCGCGCGGGCCATGATATGGGGCAGCATCGTCTGGTGTTGCTGGACCGCGATTTTGCCAATGTCTGTAATGGTTTGTGTTTTGCCTGAGCCCTGTCCGGCAACCTGGACCGACACGCCAGCAATTGCGTTGCGCGGGACTGCGATCACCGGAATCTTGATTGGGGCCAAAGTTGGTGGCAGCGTGTACTCACCGGTTGCACTCAGAATTCGATCCGCGATCAACAGCGCAGTCGAAGTTGGAATTTCCTCAACTTCTATCTTGCGCGGTCCGCGACCAACCAGCGCAAAAACATAGAGGACGCCATTCCCTGCTGCTGAGTGGCGTCCGCCACGCGCCCGTTCTAAATCCGTGGTGGCCGACGTAAATGTGGGTTGCCATGATGCGACGCGCGCAAAGCTACGAGCAGCTTCATCGTAATCGAGGTGGTTTGCTTCGCGCAGCACACCATGCAAATAAGCCCCTAAGGCAACACGCTGGTATGACTTTTTCGGGTTTTGCGGCGAGCCGGGTACACCCGCGGAAATGAGCTGTTCTTGTTTGGCGTTGAATTGGTGGCTGTACGCTAAGGCATCGTCACCGTCCCCCATCAAGTTGCTGATCGTCAACATGGCTCGCAGCAAGAGTTTCTCATAGTCTGCTCCGGCATAGGCACGCGCGGTATCGTCGGTGGCCAGGGCACGAATGCCCTCAGTGAGATCAGCCTGTTCGAGGTAGTCGAAGCGGTCACGTACTCCGCGGAGTGTCTGTTCCGCAGCACGAGGCTTGCCCGACATGAGTTGTGCGGTTGCCAGGTCCAGGCTGATTGCGTCACGTGACTTCGCATCGCGTTGTCGCTCTTCTTCCAGGCGTTCCATGGCTGCCGGCAAATCGTTGGCATAAAACAACCCACGCGTGCTGCGAATCCGTTCTTCGTAGGAAGCGCAGCCGGATAAAGACGCGACGAGCAGCAACACGTAGAGTCGTTGCAGAATGTCTCTAAACATGACGCGTTCAACCATGGCGAGCGTTAGTGTTTTCCATTGCCGGCGCAAAATGGAACGTCCAGTGTGGGAGCCTGGGTCGCATGCTTTGGCGGTGTCGCGCCCAGCCTGGTCTTGATTGCACTCTGGCGTCAATGACACCAATACGCGTTGATGGAAATGCAGTTGGCCAAAAGCCACTGGTGCCTCGTTACTGCGTTGCAGAAGATGTCATAAAGTGGGAGCAGAATCAGTTGTGCCCAACACGCTGGTCCCAGGCGCTTGTCTCGCAGAGCATCGCTCCAAGAGCGAGACACGCGGACCTGAGGTGCAGAGCAAGACTGAGTGTGGACGACACACGGCGCAAGAGATTACGTCGTCATGGGGCCCGTGTGTTTAATTCGTGCGGAACGGGTTGTAGTTCTTCAATGCACCCAACCGTGAACGGTGATAACCTTTGCGCACGGTTGCCATTTGTTTGTCGTATTGGCCTGTATGCACATTGATGAGTTCCAGGGTGAGTTGGTAGTCCCGCTGGTAGTTGTTCTTGTTGTCTTGGGTTGTTCCAGAGGTGATTTTCGCGAACAGCAAATAGTCAAAGGGTTTCCCCATTTGGTGCATCACAGCCGCGTATTCTTGCATGTTGGCGTGCACGAACAGCGAGTCGGGACGCATCCGCGTTTCACGGAGCCCGGTTTCGACAAATCGACGATTAATCGCATCGAACACATTGGAACTTACAATCTGGGCATCAATCTGTTCGTAAAGTTGATCTTTGAAGTCACCGAGTTCTTCGATGCTTTTGTTTTCGATTCCGACAAAACAGATCGACTTTTTGCCCGCAGGTGCCGCTGGCACAGGAAGTTCACCGGCTGGCACATGACTGGTCATGTGTGTTTCCGGCCCCTCGTGGCGGCCAAGTAATTTGGCGACAGCTTCTCCAACGAGTGGATTGAATGTTTCGGCTCCGGCAGTGTGGCTGCCGACCATATCCGGCTGTTTGTCCTTGAGGACATGTGCGAATTGGTGTCCTCGGCAGCCACCCAGGAAGAGAGCACAAGTACTTCCGGTTGACAGCAGTTTGTACAAGCAAAGCCTACGGTCCATCGCTTGATTCCTTTCAGCAAGGGAATAGCCGGTCGTTGTGGGGTGACGACGAAGCGAAGTCCGCCGTACTTGCCAAGGTGAGGCTTGGAGTCTCGCGCCTGGAGCGGGCACGCTGGGTGTCTCGCAAGTCTCTCTATTCATGAGTCGGATTGTGGAGGCACATTCTGTACCGAATTCTGCAGTCGATTCTGCACTCGTGGTCCCGCTGCACCGCTGGTGCATTGAAAGATGCCATGCACTGCGTTGGCAGGCTATGGACTGGATAAGACAGGGGGAATGGTAGAAGTTGGTGGCAGTGTGTGGAGGACCATAGCGGATACGCCGGACGGCTGGCAAGACGGACCTGCGCGACTTCCCTGAATGCGAGCCTGGCCGGTGGCTCTCCACCCTTTACGGAGTCGACTTTTCGGTGGGCTTAACTGGTGAGCCCCGGGATGGGATTCCCAGACTGCAGGATCGGAATCGGGCGCCCTGAGAAATCGTTGATTGCGATGTTTTCAGGATGAATGCCCAAATGGCGATACATCGTCGCCAGGAAATCACCTCGACCAACAATGTCCTGCGTGGCATCTGCACCGCGGATATCGGTGGCACCGATCACTTGTCCGGGAGTGATTCCTCCCCCGGCAAATAGCATCGAGGTGGCGCGTGGCCAGTGATCGCGACCGGGTTGGACAGTGCCCTTGGCGGCACTGGCGGTGCCTTTGCCGGTACTCGCCGCATAAGAGATTTTGGGTGTCCGGCCAAATTCACCGGTGACGACGACCATCACTCGGCGATCCAGGCCGCGGTCGTAAATGTCTTCTACCAAAGCACTAACTGCCTGATCAAAGAACGGAGCGCGATATTTCATTCCAGCAAACACATTGTGGTTGACCGGATGATCGTCCCAATTACCGACACGGCCGCACAGCTTTCCACCGAGTTGTACCGTTAGTAGGTCGACGCCAGCTTCGACCAGGCGTCGCGCCAGCAAACACTGTTGCCCCCAGCGGTTACGGCCATATCGGTTGCGTGTGTTTTCCGTTTCCTTACCGATATCAAATGCGCGTCGCGCTTCTGGGCTTGTCAATAGATTACAGGCTTGCAGCTCGAAGTCGTCGTAGGCTTGCATGGCATGCCGCGTGTCAATATCTCGGCTTAAGCGGTCCAGGCTGCCGCGCAGGTCTCGGCGCTCTTTGACTCGTTGACGTATCGCTGGTTTGGCCAGGCCGATATTGGGGACGTGGAAATTTGGCGTATTGGGGTCACCGGTCACACGGAACGCGTCGTAGGTGGATCCCAAGTAAGCGGCGCCGGTGTAGTTTGCCGGCGGAATACCCACATAGTTGGGAATCGTGCGTGAGGCATCAAAACGCTGGTGATTGGCAATTGTCAGAAAATCGGGGTGATCAGGTTTCTGTTTGAGGATACGTACGGGATGTCCGGTAAATAGCTGCTGTGTTCCCTGCTGGTGACAGAAGCCGGTGTGGACCATCGATCGCAACAGTGAGAACCGATGTGCTATGCGGGCGTGATGTGGCAACAGCTCACAGAGCTGGATTCCGTTGGTTGACGTGTCGATGGGGGCGAAGGGGCCCCTGTATTCGTCGGCGGCGAGAGGCTTGGGATCATACGTCTCGATGTGGCTTGCACCACCAGGCAACCAGACCACAATAATCGCGGTCCGCGCGGAGGTTCCAGTGGTGGCCCGCAATCGCTGCAGACCCGAAAGAGTCAGACCACTGGCTCCCAGTAAGCCGAGTCGCAAGAACTCGCGACGAGGTAAGCCAACACGGTGGGGCGGGTGCATTCCACATCCTCCTGAACGGTCATCTGAATCACATCCATTCTACCCCATCGGCGATGCAGGAGCGAAGCCCAGCCAGCATCACAGCCACAGTCGTCGTGGCTCGGCCGGTGCAGTGCATACGGAGAAGTTCTCGGCGTCAGAGTACGCCACAGGTCAGTCGGCACCAATTGTAGTGGCGGGCATGAATATGGACTCCACATTGCCTCGTAATACCTGTTGTCCCAGGGCCACTGCGCGCTCTTCGGTCCAGCGACGGTCAATCACAAAACGTTCAGCCAGGATTTTTGCCAGGATCTGTTTGTACATGTTGAATTTTGGCAGCGCGAATTCAAGTTTGTACATGTCGCTGTAGTAGCCGATTTGCTTCGTATGTGGAACTGCTTCCAGCCGCGCAGCAGCATCGTGTTCGATGTAGGTCGGTGTATTGGAATACCACCAATGCCCATTCGTTATGACATTCGGGAAAATCCAGGAATAACTGGTTAGCTCCTGGTTGGTGACGCTCGCGAGAACCGAAATTGGAAACTTTACGCCCGGAAACGAGTTGAATAGTTCACTGTATTGGATCAGCGACACCCGACTGTCATACAAGTCCTGGCCTTGGTAGACACCTGCCGGATACACCCGGCGGTTGACGCCGATCATTAAATCAAACGGCAGATTGTAGGAGTCACAATGCTCGGCCAGGTTCCAGAATACCGTCTGAGCGAGCGCTTCCAAGTGGCTTTGTTCGGCCTCCTCGCCTTTTGCCAGGACTGCGTCGAGAGCGTTTCCTGCTCGTCCGTCCGAGACGGGCCGCGGGCTGAAAGTTGGCGGGAGCGAAATGGCGCACGCGCGGGCACCTCGCCTGGTGAAATGGTCAAAGCGATTCGTCAGGGCTGCTCGTAACGAACTCAAGTCCGTGACGGAAATACCTGTCGCATGCTCGAGACGCATTCGCACTTTATCTTGTGCCAAATGAAAGACGAGATCGTCTGTTCGGAGACAGGGAATGTAAGTCGCGGTGTCAAATCCTTCGAGAGGGTCGTCAAAATCATTGGTCAGAAAAACGGCTTGTAGCCGGCTTTTTTCCAGGACCTGTTGCGACCAATGTTCTCCCGCCATCAACTCGACGGAGTGATCGTAGAGGGATTCCCAGTTGTCTTGCGTGATGCGTTCTTCTTGAAAACCCATTAGGGTCTGGCAGATTTCCACGAACCAGCCGTATTGAACGGTGTTGTCGACGGCTGCCAGGTTCTCGATAAGCAGCCGCACCTTATCACGTGGTTCGAGTTCCGCATTCTCAATCTGTTCTCGGGGTAATCCCGCAGAGTGGGCTAATTCGGTGTAATAGTGATAACCCAGGATATCTGCCAACGTAGTCGAAGCCGGCGCCAGCGCATTGATGTGCGTGTGCGGATCAATCAAGATGAGCGAATCGAGCTCGGCCAGGATCCGGGAACGTAATTCCAGCGACATGGAATCATCCCTTCAGGTCGGGGAAGTGGGGGAGAAATGGCGGTGCCAGGTTCAGGCACGCGATTTGTGTGATGCACCTTTGGCGAAACATCTCCTGGCATTCTATCAGTCAGTCCTGCCGGTTACGGAGCACTGGTCCAGATAGGGACGAATAATCCACGCAAAACTTGGTATAACAGATTCCGGCAGGTTGAGCACCTGTGGTCGGCGAGCCTGGTAATTTGTTGCAACTGGTGGGCACGTAGCGTAGGACTGCTGCGTGTGGCAGGGAAACGTCGCGGGACCATGACGGCTGTGTATACCAGTGTTTGTCGAGGGACTTGTGTGTCGGGAATGTGGGTACCAGGAAGCGGTAGTGCAATGATGCGAAACTCTGTGGTCCTGGCGTGCGTGTTAATCGCGATGTGCCTGGCCGTTTGCGCTGCCGAGGCCCCGCCTGAACCTGCCGCCAGGCAGCCGGGGCCACCCTTGGAGATTGTACATGCCTGGGTCAAATCTCTGGATGCCGACCGTTTTGAGGTCCGCGAAGCGGCGACCGCGAGACTGATTGCCACTGGTCGTCCGGCAATTCGTCCGCTGGTTGCGAGTCTTGAGGATGCGTCCCTGGAAGCTGCGACACGGACCGTTCTGGTCCTGCGCGAGCTGTCAATGGCCGCAGACTTGGATACCGCGTTTACGGCGGAAGCGGCATTGGAGCGGATTGCCGATTCTTTTCAGGCTTCCGCAGACCGGGCTCGCGCAACACTGCGATTGTTGGCCAGCGTACGCCAGGAACGAGCATTGGAGGCGCTGAGTGAGGCCGGGGCTCGCATCCATCGGGAAGATGTGCAGTACGGCCCTTTGGGTATCGAGTTCAGCGAACGCTGGCACGGCAAGTTAAAAGACTTGCAGCATCTACGCTGGATTTCGAATGTGACCACGGTGAATTTGTCTGGCGAGAGATTTGGTGACCGTTTCCTCACAGCTCTCTCGCGTTTGGAGAGCGTCGAGCGTCTGGTGATCCAAGGTACTGCGGTTACCGACGTCGGGATGGCGAATGTTGAAAAGTTAACTGGACTACGTTGGCTTTTTGTCTTTCATACCCCCATTACCGATTCCGCAGTGAAACATCTGTTGGCGCTGCCTCGCTTGGATGAAGTCAAGTTGTATGGGACGCAGGTAACCGCCGCAGGGGTTGCTGGGCTCAAAGAGTCATTCGGTGATCGCGGCACTGTGGATCGAAGAGCCGGGGGTTTTCTGGGGGTTGCCTTGAGCGGTCCGTGTCAGGTTTCCCGGGTGGTGCCCCAGTCGGCTGCCGACAAGGCTGACATGCGGCAGGATGACATCGTGTTGAAATTTGCAGATCAATATGTGAGTACGGTGCAGGATTTGATCGGGAAAATCGGTTCCAACCGGTTGGGTGGTCGGATTCAATTCCAGGTGTTGCGTGGCTACGAGCCAGTACAGCTGATGGTCGAACGCAAGGGGGATACCTTGGGAATTGAAGGCGAGTCGCGCGGCGTCGGAATTTTTGTCACTAAGGTCGAGGAGGCTTCAGCTGCAGCAGTTGCGGGTATTCGTGAAGGAGACCGCATCTACACCTGGAACCGTGACAGCGTTCACTTGCTACCGGAATTGGCGAAGCGGTATGAGGCTGCCGCACAAGCGGAGGTCGTTGTCATTCGCGGTGGGCAAACATTACCTAAAGAAGTCATCTTGGGAGGCTGGAAGTGGCCAGACCTGAATTAATCAGGTTTCTTGCACCGGGTTCGTTGTTTCGTCTGCAGGGGGTGACGACGAGGGCGAGCGCGTGATCCACACCAAAGCGACAAAGTCGTACAACGCATGCGTTGTCACGGAAGTCAGTATGTTTCCGCTCGCCAGGAACAGGATTCCCAGGTAGATGCCTGCCAGCAGTGCCAGCAGTGCGTAGGCAGATGTAATCCAGTGACATAAGCCGAAAACGGCTGCGCTTAACAGGACTCCGATCCATAGGCCTGTGCCACCAGCGATATTGCGCGTCACGAGTGTCTGCAACCAGCCACGAAAGAGCAGTTCTTCTCCCCAGCCGGCCGCGAGGGCGATCAGCGCCAATTCCCAGAGACGCGCCTCGGCAAATAGCGGTGCCAGTTGTTTGTCCACCAGCTGATTCAGCTCGCCGAGTGGCCCCGCTTGTATCTTCCTGAGAGTGACCAGACCGACCAGCATTGGCAATGTGGCCAGCAGGCCCCAACCGACCGCGGATGCCTGTTGCCACCGTGTTTCTGGATTCAGGCTGGCATTTTCCAGAGGGTCGACGTCAAACCAGTTCCCCAACCCAATAGCGAGCAATCCCAGGGCAGCTTCAAAGAAAAATGCCAGGGGAGCGATGTTCCGGTGCGCGAGTGCATTTGCCATTGTCACAACCTATCGGTCTACGACGATCTTGGCGACCAGGGCCACAACCTTTGTGACAGG
Organism: Planctomycetaceae bacterium; assembly: GCA_002724245.1. Lineage (GTDB taxonomy): Bacteria > Planctomycetota > Planctomycetia > Pirellulales > Pirellulaceae > UBA9264. The sequence continues at coordinate 1,918 of PBOG01000283.1, read as the reverse complement.
TGGTACCTGGTAACGGATCGGACGGTGCTTTCTTGACCAGCCTGCTGCAATAGGGGATGCTGGTAACAGGCAGTGCAGTTCCATGTCTTCTCTTCTTGGGGTGCCAGATGATACGAAGGACCTTGATACTGCCTTATGTGCTGGGCATCTTTGGCTGGATCACGTGCGCGGAAGCCGGCGAGCAACCTGCCGCAACGACCTCTTCCAAGACCGATTTGCAGATTCGCGCGCATTTGGAAGCTGGTGAATTTGGCCCGGCCCGCGCGCTGACAGTCGGGAAACCAGATCGAGATCAGTTGTTGGGGCGAATTGCCACCTTCCAGGATCGTGCTGGCATGCGCCGGGCAGCCATCAGGACGGCCTCCTCCATGTCTGATGACCGGGCACGCAGTCAGTCCTTGTCGGAAATTCGTGGCCGTCCGTCTGCACCTGCGGAAGGCCGCGGCGGTGCGGCGATGGCCGATTTTGATTCACTGATTGAGTTAATCACTTCAACGGTCGCGCCGGATTCATGGGACGAGGTTGGCGGTAATGGTGCAATTCAGGAATTTGCGAGTGGCGTTGCCGTTGACACCGCTGGTTTATTACGGACGCTCCCGCTGCAAACGGAAGACTGGATGCTCAAGGAGCAACGTCGCGCAGCACTCTCGCGAGCGGCAAATGACGATGTCCACCGGCCTTCTGTGCTACGCAAGATTTCGTTAACACGTCTGGAAAAAGAACTGCAAATGCGTTGGGCCAGTGGCCAGGACCCTGACGCTGCGATGCGGCATTTGGCCGGTATTTACAACGTAAAATATGTCTTCGTCTACCCGCAGCAGGGAGAAATTGTGTTGGCCGGACCTGCCGGTCCGTGGCATTCCAATGAACTCGGACGCACGGTAAATATCGAGACTGGCTGGCCTGTGTTGCAACTCGATGATCTGGTGGTCCTGATACGGAACGCAATGCGTCACAAAGGTAGCTTTGGTTGTTCGATCACGCCGACACGCGGCGGTTTGGCGGCGGCCAAAGCATTTCAGGAATCGAGTCAGAAGCAAGGACCGCTACGCTCGGCCAGGCAGCGACGAAAGTGGTTGGACCAACTCCAGCAGTCTTTGGGCAAGCAGGACATTACCGTCTACGGAATTGACCCACGTACGCGCGTCGCTCGAGTGCTGGTGGAAGCCGACTACCGCATGAAGCGGGTAGGGATGGGATTGGAGGATGGGGTATTGGGAGTCCGCAGTGTGCTCGATTCGATGTTGCGTGATCCGCCCGGTTCCATGAGTGTGATCCGCTGGTGGTTTACGTTGAACTACAAGGCGATACAGGCGACGCCCGACAGGCACGCCTTTTCGTTCCGTGGGCCAGGAGTCAAGGTGCTCAGTGAAAACGAATTTTTGACACGGCAGGGCAAACGGGTCCACACGGGTAAATCTGATCTGGCTACCGCGGAATTTGCAGAGTCGTTTACACGCAAATTTCCGGCCTTGGCCAAGAAATACCCAATTTACGCTGAGTTGAAGAATGTGTTTGATTTGGCTTTGGTTGCCGGGCTATTACAAGCGGAAGACCTGACAGGCCAGGTTGGCTGGCATCTGACGCATTGGGGGGACCCGGATCAATATGAGGTTGCCCGTGGAACCGCGCCACGCCGTGTCGAGACCATCATTAACCACCGTCTTGTCGGTAACCGGGTGATCGCCGGCGTGAGTGGCGGGGTTACCGTTGACACAGCCCGTTTCGTACGTGCCGACGCGATCCAAGTTGATGATTACGGTGCGTTAGAGGCTGAACACGCAACGTCCAGTCCCGGAAAGAAACCGCGGGATGCCTGGTGGTGGGATTGACGGTTTGTACCCAAAACGACCGTCGCGGAGTCCCTGGGATCACGCGTGAAGTCGTGTACTGCTAGCCCGGTTCTTTTTACCGGTTC
>PBOG01000282.1 GCA_002724245.1 Planctomycetaceae bacterium | reverse complement strand
TGATTGGTAAGCGGCATGCTCTGGTCCCAGGAGTAAACATGCAGTGGAATTTTTCTGGGTAGCTCGAAATCGTGTACATGAATCGATACACGCGTGGAAATTCGATTCCGCTCGCGCCGGTCACGGCGGGCCGTCATGGGAACCAGTGTCACATTGAGGTTGTAATTCCCGGGCTTCAAGCGATTGCCATTCAGCGTCACCCAGATATGGCGGCACTCCCCCGCAGCAATCGTCACCGGCGTGAAGCTGGTTGTGTCGATCAGCGCGTCGGCGACTTCATTTCCGGCCGCATGGGGTCCTCCATGGTCGCGGGCCGGCACGTAGGCCGTACGGGCAACCCGGGAACTGCCTGCGGGCAAGCCACTGTACTGCACCAGGAAATCAAATGTATCGGCCTGTTCACCACGATTATCGACAACCACACAGACACTCTCCAATTCCCCCCGAGCCAACGTCACTTGAGGGCCAGAACCGGGAAGTGGCAGCCCCGGTTCCGTGCGATTCATCGGACCAAACGGATAGACCGGATAGAGCCTGGCTATCGAACGTGCGGCCGTATCGGCCAGGATCTTGTACACATGGACACCGAACGGCTCGAATTGATCCGTGAAGCGATCCCCCATCGGCTTGACGAGACGGTCCTCAAACAGGACCTCGATGCGGCCCAGCGCCCTAGCATTCGGCAGCGCCAAAGTCGACTGCAGTGTCTCCTGGGAGGTATTGACCGCGATCACATAATCGTAGCCGTTGTGTCGTTTGACCCAGGTCTCGATGGAATCGGTCGTATGCGCCCGCCGTACGCTGTTGGGATCAGTGATAACCGGGGTCAATTGCCGCAACTGCTCAAACGGCCCGCCGAGCTGCGAGAATGCCTCTGACTGCCTGGTTTGCTTATCGTCCAACACAAGAATGCCCTGGGCCCCCGCCACAATTGCCGCAAACACCTGCGCCTTGAGTTCCGCTGCCGACAAGGGCCGTCCCTGGGACGCTACCGTACCGGAAAGCACAGCCCACACCGGCCTGGCACCGTAAGGCGCCAGCGGTCGTGTCTGCGGTGACCGCAATGCGCGCACACGCATGGCCAGAGCACGGACGGCATTTTTTTCCAGTGGAGCGTCCTTAGAACGGCTCGCTGCGGCGCCGGCAAACAAGACGCTACTCAACGAAGAACGCGGTGTGGTATAGCCGGGTGACGTGGCGGTCAAGAATTGGTCCGGTACCAACGGTTTGATCTGGCGCCATGTGGCCCAACCAGACTGCCGGTTCTGCTGGCGATCCGTATTGTGCAAGTTCCAGCCAGCGACGGCAGGGTGGCCTCGCCATGTCCTTATCGTGATTCCGTCATCCTCGGATTTCCTGTCGCGCAGTGAAAGGACTACAGCCAGGCCCGCTTGCTGACACGCATTGAGCAGCTCCCAGTCTTGTTGTATCGAACTTGTTTCATCGGACTGGCAATCTGTCAGGACAAGACTGTAGCCATGCGCTTTAAGATCATGGATCACGGCCTGATCCAGTTTCCGCGTGATCAGGCCGATGGGCAAGCTGCGCTGCCCGTTGATACGCAGCGTACCGGCTGTCGAAAAAGAAATCCGGGCCGGATCCGGGTCGGCATCGATCCGCACAAACTCCCTGGTTTGAGACCGGGCAACTTCCTGGCCTGCGCTCATCAGGCGCAGGCGGACACGATGCGTTCCAGCCGGCAGGCCCAACAATTCATGGTGAATTGGCAGCTTGAGGGTTTCCGGTTCCACAGTCGTAACGTGCTGCCACTCGCCCCCCTCTGTGGCCATCTCGAAAACCAGCGCGACCGGTTTGGGCAAATTCCCAGCGTCTGAATTGAGGCGCGCCGTTAACGTTGCCCTGGTCCGTCTGATTCCCTTGATGTCAATCCGGTCGCCCGTCAGGAGGGCGAACATACGATCCGACAGGATGCGCGTGACGCGATACTGATCAAAACTCGGGTACCACGGCCCCCCCCCCAGTTTCCAATCCGCCCCGTCGGTCGTCACCGTCGCCTGATCCTTGCTTCCGGTGGCCAACTCGACCAGCGTTAAGGGCATACGCGTCTCCATGTTGCGCACGTAAAACCGTAGCCGGCCCCTGTCACGCACCACGGCAAAATAACTCCAGTGGTTGCCTGGGCCCATGTGCTGGCTGGTTGCTGTGAGCTGGCTGCCGTCACTTAATTGAACCGTTGCCTCATACCGGGTACCACGATCCTTGGTGACAACGAGAATACCGACGCCGGACTCCGTGCGGCAGTCCAGGGCTACCCGGTCGTGGCCGCCCCAGTTTCCACCATTGCCAAACCCTTCGACCACGAAGCTGTCGGCGCCAATGGCGTCCAGCGGATTGCGACCCCGGCAGACATAGAACGTGCCGTTATCAGGTTGCCGGGTATTGAGTGCCCAACGATTTCCTGCGCGGGGATTGAGTGCGACCGTTTCGCCCCAGGGTGCCTCCGCCGTCAAGCGGTACTGGTGCGTTTCCTCACCCAACAGATCGGGCGATTCAAACTTCCAGTAAGCCAACTGTTGATCGGGACGATTCAGGATCACGTGCCGGTCGATCGACACGTTGACCAGCGGCTCGTCAGCCGAAACAGCCCGCTGGGCGACGGCGGCAGTGATCGCCACAACAATACCTGCCAGACAGATCCGCTTGATGAGTCGCATTGCATCTCCTTCAGCGTGCGTAGACTATCTTTCGCTCTGCAGCCGCCTGCCGCTCGGCCTGCTGGAGTGGCAGAAACATTACCATTGCCGCCCTGGTTCTACTGTGCCTTGCCGGTGCGCTGGGTCTTCAACCAGCCAACGAGGTCTACCAGTTCACGTGGCAAAAGTACCGCATCAATTCCCTGGGGCATCAGGGACACCTTCGAACGGTTGCGCACCTCGATACTCTCCTTGGGAATCTCCTTCTGCAATCCACCCGGAATGCGCAGCGTCAGTGTCTCCTTCGTGTCGGTGATGACAAATCCAGTGTGCAAAGTGCCCTGGTCTGTCACCACCGTGACACCTTCATAACCCTGGCTGATCGTCTCGCTCGGCTTGAGGATGGCCGAGAACAGTTGCTGCGAAGTCAGCTTGCTGCCGATGGCCGACAGAGCCGGACCGAATTCCTGCCCCAGATCGCCAATCTTATGGCACTTGATGCAACCACCTTTTTGAAAGGCCGCAAACCCCCTGGTAATGTCAGGAGTAGTCGCCAGCAATCTCGGCAATGGCCAACGACCACCCGCTGGAACAAGCAGCTCCACTTTTCCAGCGGCAAACATCCGGGTGCCGGGCCCCGGCGATAGCGTCAGTGCTCGGACGGCAGGCGCCAAAAACTCCTTTGGCAGCTTGTTCTGCTCTACGAGTCTGACGAGTTCTCGCGCTGGAACGGCAGACTGTCCCATCGCCGCAATCGCCAGTAATCGAGTGGCTTCAGGCTGAGATTCGTTGGTCACGACGCCGGTCAGATAAGTTCTGGAATGCTCGTTGTCAACGAAACCAAGTGCTTTGATAAAGGGTGCGGAACGACTTGGATCCGCCAGTTCCTTTCCGATAAGACTCCCTTTGTTGAACGCGATGATCTGGTCGGCAGCGCGAATGCCAGGCTCCGTTTCAGGGCCACTCCGCACCATGTCCATCAAGTGGCCGATCAGGTCTCGCCGTTTGAATCGCGCCACCAGGTCAACGAAAGTGACCGTCCCCTTACTGGCGATCAAGGCGGCCTCCACTTGTTCCATCACCCTGGGGTGAGATTGGACGAACTCCGGACTGGCACGCTGGAACGCTTCCAGGTAGGTCGCGGGATGGCGCTGCGCATCACCCTGCAGAAGTGTTGTCAACGCAACCTGATGTAGTTCGCCTTCATGAAAGTCCAAGGCACGCAGAAGTCGCGGATGCTCCCCCGTTGGAACCTGGGGATCCTGGAGCAACTCAGCGAGCAACGGCGCGGCTTGCGGTGCCCGCGAACGCCAAATGATGTCGCGACCTGCCGGCGTCTTCCAGGCAGTACCAACTCTCTTCAGCCAGGCTTTGAGGCAAGCGGCTTCCTTCCCTTTTTCACCAATGCCCAGGGCCTCTAAATACCAACGATCGTGGCCGTCGTATTGTGTGGCAAGCTCCACCCACAACTGAACGGACTCCGCAGACTCAAGCCGGTGCAAAGAAACTGCACATTCACGTCGCACCTGGGCAGAGTCGTCTCGAACCAGCCGTCGCACGAACGCCTCCACGGGCAAACGATGCCGCCGGGCGATGCGCAGCGCCAAGAGGCGCACGTCTGCGGATTTGTCCCGTAACGCCGTCTCGATTGCCTGGGCAGCACCGTCTCCGATGGCAGCCAGCGCCCAGAGCGCACGGGCACGGAATCGTGGATTTGGGTTCGACGCCAGCACGTCGAGCGCAGAACGAGCGTTCACCTGCATGCCAACCAGGGCAGTCCACGCCCGGTAGCGGGCAGACAGGTTCGGGCTCTGCAGCGCCTGCACCGCCCCCTCGGCTGTTTGATAATCGTAAGCAGGAACCCGGTACGCGTGGCCGGGAGGCGCAACTCGAAAAATACGTCCCGCGTCATTGATCGTACGGTGGCAACAATCAACCGGGTCAAACCAATCGGCAATCAATAAAGAACCATCCGGCGCCACGGAAACGTCTGCAGGTCGGTAGTCGTGATCCACATCATTGCGGACCAGATCGACAATACGGGCGGTATAGCCAGCACCAGCCTGTTGCGCAGGAAACGCCCACACCCGGTTGCGGCCGGGCTCGGCATGAATCATCTGCCCGTGAAACTGCTCCGGCAACAGATCGCCCTCATAGACAAGAATTCCGGTCGGAGCCCCCGAACCTGTAATGAGCAGATTGGGCACCACACCGGGATCGTTCTGGTGCCACATACGACGTTGCATGGTGGCTTCAATATTCGTGCGTCTGGATCGATAGTCCGCACCAGTTTTCTCGTCACGATACCCATAATTGCCGTATTCCATCACGAAGTTCACACGGCAGGAACTCAACTCGTTGTCGTTGTCGGACTGCCACATCGAACCAAAGGAATCAACGGTCACCTCCCAGTTATTGCGGAAGTTGTGTCCAAGCACTTCAACACGACTGCCATCCATTTCGCACCGAATGACCATCCCTTCCTGATACGGCTGGCGACTGTTGTTGACGGGATTACCAAAGACATCTGTGACCAGCGTTCCATCCGGGCGACGTAGTTCCGCATTAAAGTTGCCGAAGTTGAAGTAGAGCCGCCCATCCGGCCCGAACATCACCGCATGGATCGCATGGTCATGCTGCCCGTGGACCGGGTTGATCACTTTCCCAACAAACAAGACCTGCTTCTCGTCAGCCTGGTCGTCGCCATCGGTATCTGTGACCAGGAGTATTCGGTCGGGCGCTGAAACGATCGCCCGGTTACCTAACACACAAACCCCGTGTACTCCGTCGATATCCGGATTCTGGTAAAAGACCGTGCTTCGGTCGGCTCTCCCGTTACCGTCACTGTCCTCGAGAATCAGAATGCGGTCGCCCGCCTGGCGAGTTTTCTTACGGTAGTTGAACGCCTCCGCGACCCAAACCCGGCCGCGATCGTCGACATCAATACTGGCAGGATTGGACAACTGCTCTTTCGCGAACGGTTCAACGGCCAGTCCTTGAGCTACGATGAAAGGTGCACTCTTGGAGACTGCCGGATTTGTCTGCTGCGCAAGGAGCTCCGCCGGCGGCGTTTTCAGCGCCTGCACCAAACCGGCCATGAGCAAGACCACCGGCACAACAGACCGCCCTGTTCGGATCCGAACCATCTGTTCGCTCATAAACTTATCACCACTTCTGCGTTGTCAGCGGTCGTGATTGTGAGCAAGGCCTGCGTCAAACGCGGTATCCTGCGAAGGTCACCACACCTGTTTTTGGCGCTTCATTGTAGTGACTTTAGAGTGAGTTATTTGCCGCTATAGCAAAGAATCGCAGCTTGCAGGAAACGACGATAGCCCCCCAACACCGAGTGACAACGCCAGGCTGTCGCCCTCGCCTCGGACCGGGACCGGACCCGCCACACTGGCACTGATGTGCTGATGAGGCCAGGCCATGGTGGCCATCGACGCACCTGCCACTACAACTACATCTGCCGGGGCCGCTGTCAGACAAACTTTTTGCCGTCCCGTGACTCCTGCATATATTCAATCGGGGCCGCCCCCAGCTGTCTACGTAACAACCCAATCGAGCCGATATGGACATGCTCGTGATACGTTGACCATTCCAGGGCTCCACCTTTCAAATCAAAAACGGGGTGGTGGTCAAATTCAGGGTCATCAAAAACGACCGGCTCATCCAGCACTGCATCGGGCAGCGCCTGGGTCTCTTTGATCACCTGGTCATGGACGGCGGCCAAAACCGACAACAGCTCAGGGGGAGAGGGGTAGATTGCCTGGTCACCCGAAACCTGAGAACCGTAACCGAACAGCTCACGATAATTCCCGGGAATGATTGCCTGATCCTCGTCTTGTGCGCCCCGCACCAGCGCCAGGCCCAGGAAATATTCGGCAATGGCCATATGCCCCACATGCCAGGCGACATGCGTAATGCCCAACGGCATTTCAAACCACTGTTCATACGGCACTCGCTCAATCATCTGCAGAGAAAGGACTCTCGTGCGTTGCAGGTTATACAGAATTCGTGACTTGCTGAACTGTGACATAGTTTCTCCCCATACGCTGCTTGGTAGGAACATCGCTGCCTGGCCGCCGCTCACCAACCATCAATGTGTGTGCGGCGTCGCGCAATCATCTGCGGATTTAACGTCAACGCACCGGCGAACGGCCACGTGACGCAAGTTCACCAGCATAACCTGTGTAGCCCCTCCACTGATACCAGATCGGGCGCCAACACATCCTTCTGAACGCGGCGGCGTCCTTTCAGATGGACCGTTTCTTGGGACGATCGTGGTCCAGGACGCCAACATCGCCTTGGTGTACACGAACGGACGGAAATCGAAATCCCGACCACGATCCCCAGGTGATGGATGCAGACATTGTCGCCTCCGGGAAAAGTCATGAATTCAGGCGGTCATTTTGTCACGCACCGCTTTGATCACCAGCCGCCCGCTGGCACTCGACGATCTCACCATACGATCCGAATACTCCGTATTGTTGTGGCACGATGACCGGAAACATTTTGGGCTGGCGTGCTACCCGTGGCGTCGGGCAATCACCACGGACCAGCACACAAAACGATCGTCCGTTCGTTCTCACGCTGGCTTTCGAATAGACTGATAGCTGCTCCCCTTCTGTTGCGTTCTTTGATGGGATCTGAAATGTTGCCTCGATCCGTTGCGGCGATCGGCCTGCTGGTTGTTTTCCTGTCCTCTGCGGCCTTGGCTGCCCAAACAGTTACGGCTCCCGCGCAACCGGAGTCTTCGCTCACCGGGACTTACTACAAGGCCGTCGTGCCAGACACGCTGGATCTGGCCGAACGGGCACGCCTGGCGGTCAATGCCATTACCGGGGCGGCCGACCCTCACAACAACTACGAAGTCTTTCAGTGTGGACACTGCGATCAGCAACCGGCAAACTTCAATCACAACCATGGGGGACCGTGTCTGGCAAAAGCGATCGATGTGCTCCCCCGCATGCGGCGGATGAGCGGCAGCCACCAGAACGAGGACTTTGACCGGAAGATCGTCAACAGCATGCTCAGAGATGTCGACGAAAATGGGCTGTGGTGGATCAAAGGGGAGGGGCGCCCCTGGCGGCATCAGTTCGGCGAGAAAATCTACTGGCCGTTTCCGCAAGGTCGGTTGATTGCCGGCCTGCTGGCCTGGCACGACTACGATCGCAACCCACAGTGGTTGCCGATCGCTGAAAAGCTGGTTATCGGACTCCACCGGGTCGCACAACAAAACCAACAGCGTGCCTGGTTCAGCAACAGTAGTGCGCCGAACCTGGCACTAGCGGGTTTCGCGGAGAGCTACGAAAAATCAAAACGTACGCCGCAGCGGTTTCAGGTTTTTCTGGAAGCCGCCGCACTGCAGGGTGGTGGCAGCTGGTCTGTCGACCGCGTCACCCTGGAGTATGCGGGCGCCCAGCGCGTCGTGCTCGACGACGACTTTACCGCCAGCCAGATCAGTGCCTCGAAGTGGGTCACGATCGTCAATGACGATGCCGCCTCGATTCTGCAGCAAGACGGTACGCTGCGGTTCGAGAATCAGGCTGCGAGCCGCTATCAATGGAACACGCAGATTATTCACAGCCGCCAGTCGTTCCCCGCGTTGGCTGAGGATGATGGATTGCGGATGACACTACACATCAAGGGCAATACAAACGCGCATTACATTGTCGGCTTGCTGCCGGAATTCCAGAAGTACCCCGGGAGCAAGACACCCCGGCCCCCTTTCGGATTTCATCAGTCCGCCAGTGAAAAGCGGCTGCTCTATCCGTTGAAGAGTGACTTCAACGTGCCGGTCGACATTGGCGGGCGGAATTCGAACTACGCGATTCGCATCACACTGGGCGCGAACTCCAGTGCGCTCTGGGAATACGACCTCCGCGACGGCAAAGGCTGGCAAACGGCTCGGAAGGCGGCTCGGAAGGCGGCAAGGTCCCTCTCGGGCAGTCCGGGTGAACCCGGTCATGTCGATATGCAAGTCAACGGAAATCCACTGCGAGCGCTTTCGCAGTGGTCTGCCCTGACCGGCGATCAGCGGTCCCGGCAACTGGCAGCGAAGCTGGCCCGCTTCATGACGAAACCCGGACAATGGGGCACTGGCGAAGGGCCCAGCATGGCGGATTCCTACGAGCAGGCACGATGGCAGGGCCATTTCCACTGGTTTGCGACTGGCGTGGTCGGACTGACAGACTACGCCACGACGACCAATGACGTTACCTTGTTGCGCTATCTGAAATCCTACTACGAGTATTCCCGACAATTTGGAATTGTACGTATCGGTTTTTTCCCGGCAGTCGTCTCAACACTCGCTCAACGCCAAAATGCCAGCAAACGGATTTACGGTGGTCCCGGCCAGAATGATGAAGGCTGTGCCCTGGCCGACATGATCGACATCGCCCTGATGCTGTCCGAGGCGGGAGCTGGTGACTACTGGGATGACATCGATTCGATGGTCCGCAATCACCTCGTCGAACATCAAATGCTTGACCGTGACCGACTCGGTCATATTATTGCGCATTCCCCCAGGTTCGAGGTCAATCCGCAAATCCACAACACGGAGAATGTCATCGAACGCAACATCGGGGCGTTCACCTCTTGTGCCGAACCAACCAAGATGTACGCCTGGTGGACGATGTGCTGTAACGCCAACATGATGCTGGCAATGCACAAAGCCTGGGATTCAATTGTGCGATTTGAAGATGGTCTGGCTCAGGTAAACCTGCTACTGAACCGGGCTTCGCCCTGGGTCGACATCGACAGCTACCTGCCCTACGAGGGCAAGGTGGTTCTACGCAACAAAAAGGCCGAGCGAATGAGTGTGCGGATGCCGTTGTGGGTCGATCGGAATGCGGTGCGTTGCCTGGCAAATGGCCAGGAAATACCGCTTCGCTGGCTAGGGCGTCAACTGCAAATTGCCGACCTGCAGCCACACGACGCGGTCACCATTACCTTCCCGATGGTGGAAACAACCGAACGGCACACCGAGCCCACCTACGACACCACATACACCTGCCAGTTCAAAGGCAACACGCTGGTCGACATCACGCCGCGTCCAGCAGAATTCAGCTTGCAGCGGATCAGCTCGGACGATGGCGGCTTCACAGAACTCAACAAAGAAATGGGATATCCGCTCTACCAGCGCGCGCACCTCATGGGGAACACCGCACCCAGCAAAGAAGTCACCCGCTATGTCCATCCACACTGACCGCCATGGCGACTGGCTGGACCTGTGCCAATAACCACCTGATGTACGATACGATCCGGTAATCCCATCACAGTTCGGGAACCGCCTGATCTTGCTCTGCACAGCGATCACGAGCACTACAAGAACAAAGTAACTCAGCGGATGCCACTACGACTAAAGGACTGGGCGCTGTTCACGCTACTGGCCGTCATCGGCTGCTGCCAGGAAAGCCTGCTCGGCGCGCCGCCAAAGCGGCTGGATGTGCGGACGCTGGCAGACTGGTCGCTTGTCGTCGACCCCGAGGCAGCGGCGTCAACCACTGCGGTAATGCCTCCGCGATCCCGATCATACCTGTCGCATTTAATCTGCGAGTCGGGCACGCAATGCGATGATCTGCCGAGCGATCCGGTCGCGTAATTCCAGGAACCAGGCGGCGTTCTGCGACCAGTTGGTATTTTCGGGGAAAAACCTGCGGATATCCAACAGCGTACGTTCGGCAGCCACTGTGTCGACCGACTTGTCACGACCAGCCTTCACCAGGTCCTCGAGAATCCGGGCATACTCAAAATCGTCCACCGATTCGCGAAATGTCGCCAGTCGCAAAGACGGCGTAATCGTAAAATCGGCGTTTGGCGTTCCGGGAGCCCTGCGGGGAGGATAAAAGAAGGCCAGCGAACCGTTGGCGTGCCGGGTGTAGGGATCCTCCCAGGGATTCACCGAGTCTCCGTAGAGATGGTCCCAACCGAAGGACTCCCACATCAACACCCCGCTGCCACCGCGCTGAAACACGTCCATCGCCAGCACCCGGTTGTTGATACCCGGTGTATCGATGGCGATCCGGCTGCTGGTCACAAGGTAGCACCACAATTTCCGGCGATCGCGGGGGATCTTGTAGTCAGCAAAATAGTAGGGCATCCAGCGGTCGTAGTTCTCGTCGATCTCGGGGCAATAGGTGTCAATCAGTTGCGGAAATGGAAACTCTGTGAGACCCTCGTTGCCAGGCGAATCTGGATCCATCAGCCCCAGCCCCTGCATGCAGACGACCACCCGGATCCGCGCCGTCAGGGGATCCGACTTCAACAGTTTCAGGAAGTGCGCCAGGCGGGTCGGATTCTCCGTCTCGTCGATCAGCACGTGCACTCGGTCCAGCCAACCATGTTTGTCGAGCTCCTGGGCGGTCCGTCGGAAGAACTGCATCACGACGTTGTCGAACTGAGTGCGCGTCACTGCGACTACGCTCTTGCTCGTGGCCGGCTTGTCGTAGGCTACGATCGTCATCTTTCGCCAGGTCTGCCAGCCCATTGAGGTGTGGGGCGAGGAGATCGCCGGGCGTTCCAGCGGAGCGCCCGGCAGATGATTAAAGTGGTTGCAGGCGGTGGGATTCGTATGCAGCAGACACAGGCTGTTGACCTTGCGAACGTTGATGAAATGATCAAGCTCCGCGTTGAACCGGGTGAAATCCCAGTCCTTGAGCGTGATGAAATTATCCGGCCGATCGATGTTAAAACCCGCCGGTGGTGGCGTCCAGTTCATGCCAATCTCGGTCAGCAGCGCCGCATTCTTGGGATAGAACTTCGCAGCCGCCATCTGGTCGTAGTACCTCCGGGTCAGCTTCAGGATGTCGGGCTTGGACGAAATACCGTGATAGTCGATGACGCGCAGTGGATGCTTCTTGAGATGGTTGAGCTGTTTGACGATATATTGGCCACCCATGTCGGACCCGAACGAGGCGAACTCGGGCAGCTCGAACCCGTACACCTCCAATTCAAACGGGAGATCCAGCCCCTCCTCCTGGAAGGCAACGCGCAGTCTGCCCTTGTAAACACCAGCTGGCGTGCCGGCCGGGACGTGCAGGGTAATCCACAGGGCGCGGTTGCCATCGAGTGGATCGAGTTTTACCGGTTGGTCCAGTGGCAACAGTGGGTCACCCACATCGCCCGCCACCCGCGCCGGAGTAATGAAGCTACTGGTCTGGATCGGCACGTATTCGACCAAGTTCACATCGGCGGTGCGCATCGAAAGTGTCCGGCCCGATCCGCTCAGCTCTGAAAGCGTCACCGACTCGAGTGTAGTGGTACGGCGCGGTGTCAGCACCAACTGAAACGCCTGGGACTCGTTGGCGGCGGCCGAGATGCGGATGCCGCGGCGAACCTGGCGAGGTGGACGGCGCTGGCGAGTCATCTTGACGGTCGTTTCGGCAAACCACGCACGTACCGATTCCGAATCGCCCACCCGGTAACGCGTATCACCGGTGTACTCGGCCGCCGCTCCCACCGACCGCAGCGTCGCCATCCGCTCGGGCACCTGCTGGTGACGCCGACGGGGAACCTGCAGGTGATGGCTGCCCATCGGCTGGTAGTAAAGGTGATAGCGCCGTGTCCCCGCACCGCTGACATTCGCCAGCAGCCGAATCTGTGCGGACCGGACACTGATATCGTGGATGGTTCCGATGAACCGGCCCCGGACCAGCAGATCCATCGACTTGCCATCGGGTACGAACAAAACATCGTGCGTCCGCCTGGCCTGTGGCAGCAGTGGGGCGAAGTAACTGATGCGGTAGACACTTCGTCGCAGTGGCGTTCCAGGAGGAAAGATCGGCTCATAGGCCAGCGCCGGACACTTGCCACCTCCTGAACTGGTAAACCGCAGCAGATGGTAACGGCCCGGGGCCACGGAAATCGTCTGTTTCTCTGCCTCGCCGGCCAGCACCGCGCCGGCTAGCTCCGGGCCACTGCGGATGAGTGTGAACCCTCCCTCGACCGCGTTGTCGATCACCATTCCCGACGCGTCAACCTCAACCAGTTTCACCTGATTGAACGCCAGGTAATGCGGATCGAAACGAAACGGTCCGACCCGATTGATCGCGCGGGTGATCCGTTCGGCATCGATCGGCAACACCTGCCACCCGCCCGCCTCGGCGTCGATCTCCAGTGGCAAACGAAACTGATAGAAGTTGTCGACCCAGTCGTCAGCGGCGGGCAACGATTGCGTCAACAGGGCAACCATCACAGGCAGCAGGTAGGTCGACCAGCGGCAGGACAAACATCTCACGACAGGTGACTCCAGTGGAACTCAAAGTGCATTGGTCGCGTCTGTTGCGCGGATCCCATCTGATACCTCCGCAGCTGCCAGTCGCTGAGGGAACATGTTACAGGACAGGGAAGTGTCCCGGGAGTGGCGAGACCGCAGCCCGCGCCAACTGAAGCGACCAGCGGGCCAGATTCTTTCCGGACAAGTCGTAATCGCTTGTCGCAGGAGGCAAGGAACCCACCTGCCGCAACCAACAACGCCAATCGACAAACAGCCTACCCACCTGCGCGCACTAACAGGTATCGGCGAAGCAGATAGTGATACGGGCTGGCTTTCAGTAAGATTGGCAACATGGCCAGGTACCGATGGCAGGTGTTGCCCAGGAAAAGATACCTACCGGCGCACTGGCTCGGTTGCGGTCGTGACTGCGACGCAGGTCCAACAAATGGGAACATCCAATGCTAAAGACAAGACCATCGCACACGCGACTTCACGGTCTCACCCTGACTCTGACAGCGATCGTGGCGTTGTCGACGGGCAACCGGGCCACCGCTGAGGTCCCGGCCGCACCCACCGGCAACCAGAACACGGCCACGCCAGGGACAACGAAGGATGCCAAACCATCGCCGGCGCAGAGCAACTCCACCAGGGACCTGATTTCCTCACGTGGCTGCGAGTCGGCCACCGCAGGGACAGGCAACAAGATCATCACCTATCAGGGCAAGACACACGTGGCCTGGCTCGATTCGAATGAGAACGGCTACTTTGCCGTGGTCCGCACACTCGATCGCAAAACCGGAACGTGGTCACAGACGCACACGATCGGCAAGTCCCACGACAATCATGGGCGCCCGGCCATGACAATCGATCGCCAAGGATACCTGCACGTAGTCTATGGGTTACACCACAACGCGATTCCCTACCGCCGCAGCCTCCGCCCGAATGACGCATCCGCCTGGACCGAACCGATCGTGTTTGGCAACAAGTTGTCTTATCCCACGCTGATGTGCGGAGCAGACGGTGCGCTTTACTTGACCGGACGTTACGAGTGGTCTGGAGTCCGCTTGTACGTAAAGCCACCGGGCCAGGCCTGGGAAGACCGCGGGCTGATCATGCGCAGTGAGGAACGTTGCCGTGGCTACGCGGCCTTTCACAGCGGGTTGGCCTGGGGCCCCCAGCAACGCGTACTGCATTTCGCTTGCCGGACGTTTCAAAGCAGCAAAGGCCAGCCGTCCGAATGGTGGGGCGACATCCAATCGGTCAACTACATGCGGTCGGACGACCTTGGACGGACGTGGAAGCGGGCGGACGGGACTCCAATTACGATACCAGCAACCATGGAAACGGCAGACCTGCTGATGGGCGGGGAGGGTTTCGATCCCAAACCAGGAATCCGCAACGACGGTACGATTGTGGTCGATTCACAGGGGCATCCTTATGTCCTTTACTATCGCAACACCCCTGAGAAGCCCGGCCAATCCTACCTGGCCAGACACGATGGAGACCGTTGGCAACAACTGCCACTGCAGTCCGCGATGGAAAAACACCACCCCGGGTGGGCGATCGTCGACTCGCGGGCTGGCCTGTCCATCACCACAGACGACGTGCTGTGTCTGACCTTGATCGTAGCGCCCATCGACCACCCAAAAGCTGCCTGGAACGGCAAGCCTCTCTCCAAATACTTTCATGAGCCGGCCTACTGGACGAATTACATCCCCCAAAGCAAGCGGATCGTCTGGCTGGAATCACGCGATGGCGGCCAGACCTTTATCACCCGGCGCATCGTCAATCCCGATCCGCAGCGAGGTGAGGTTCAACCGAGCCTCGAACGTCCTACCGGATTCAACCGGATTCCGGCAGGGTCCTATCCAGGACTGCTCTACGTCAGCACAAAGACCTTTACAAAGTGGAATGAGGAAAAGCTCGTCGATAACGATGTCGTCTGGTTGCAGTTCAAAGCCCGCCAGCCATGATCTGCCGTCACAAATGCTCGGTGCACGGCTCTGCCTGGAAAATCAACGCGGCCATTAATCTTCGTCCGCAGTGACCGGCGGACTGAGAAGATAGGTCGGTCGCTGCGGCATCATCAGTGCCGCATGCGTATAGAAAGGATAGACACTCCATTCGGTATAGCAAAGCAGATCCGGCTGGCCATCATTGTCGAAGTCACCCGCCCAGGGATGGGGACCATGACGGGTGATGTAGATGGGCTTGCCAAAATGACGCAGGGGTTGCACCGCGTCGTATTTCGGGTCACTGTTGGTGCCCCGATTCAAGCTGAGAAAAATCGTGTCGCTACCCCGTCGGTTGGTTGCCGCGCTATACACAATGTCCTGCTGGCCGTCGCCGTTCCAATCCACTACGTTGACCCGCGCACCATGGAACTGTTCCTCCCCTGCTCGTAACGTTCGTTCGCTGCGGAGCCGCAATTCTCCATCCTGATCCCGGTAACGTAGAAAGCGCGTGAAACTGTACTTGCTCCAGGCGCGCTGGACGATATCCGTCAGTCCATCCCCATTGAAATCGCCAAAGGCCGCCCCGGTGCGCCAATAGAACGGTTGCGTTTTGTCTGCCGGGTACACGTGCGGCGACTTGGCAACAAGTTCGGCGGTCTGCGTTCGCTTTTCTGGTGAATCAGGAAACTCGTCCACAATTACCTGGCGCTGCGCACCAAATTCTGGTTTGCTCAAAGTGCCAATATTCTTGTACCAGAAGATCCGATTGGTCTCATTGGGAACGACCAGATCCGGTAGCCGATCATCGTCCCAGCGGACAAACGCAGGAAATGGGTAGCCCATGTCGTGCCAGCTGCTGGGCGGTCCCAGAATCTGATTCCGCAGTAACCGAATCGGCTTGCCTTGCGAAACAATCTGGTCAGCGCGCCCGTAGGCGGGCCGCTGTTGTGTTCCCTGGTTGATGACGATGCGTGGCCAACCATAACCACCCCCGATCAGCAAGTCCTGGTCGCCGTCGTGGTCCCAATCGCACACGAACGGGGTCGACTGGTCACTGAGCGACATGACGGCCGAACGCGAGACGGCTTCGCCAAACAAACGAAAATAGCGCTGTCCGCTCGGTTCCGACGCGGGCTGGGTGGCTCCCTTGGTATTGTGCCTGACAAACAACGACACGGTTTCAAACACATTGCCACCCACCAGTAGACCACGCTGGGGACCGGCATGGACGGCGGCCAGGACGCGCGGCTGGGATACTTTCGCATTCACACCGGGGAGCAGCTGCGTCGGTCCATAGCGAAACCCGCCCTCGCCCAGGTTCTTTTTCCAGCCGACATGAAAACCATTGACGCCAGGATCGCTGGGGTCACTCTGCAAGCAGACGACGTCCCGTAATCTGTCACCATCGACATCAAAAAAACAAGGCGAGGTCCCCAGACTGACCGGCTGGCCCTGATCCAGCTCCAGCGGCCAGCCCGCTGCGCCAACATTGCGATGAAGCGTGACTTTGCTGACGCTCCCGGTCTCCGAATTCCTGGCTCCATTCCCAGACATCAGATCGATGTCACCATCACCGTCGATGTCGGCCGCCCGCACTGGCCAACTCGGCATCGCCTTCTCTCCCTGGGCAACAAAAATGGGCATACCACCCTCGTCCCGCTGACCGGAGTTCAAGTAGAAACGGACGACGCCTTTGCCGCTGGGTGAGTATACAATGTCGACGTTGCCATCTCGGTTGAGGTCCACAAAGTCGCACCACATGTAAACCTGCTTGTCGAAGTGCTTGAAGTCCCGGGAAGACACGTCGTCGACGTAACGAATACGCACCAAATCGCCAAACTCGAAGTTGTCGGCACTGCCAACCCGTGGGTAGCAGACAATTCCGTCCCAGGGATCACCAGGGCGGTAGGCGTAGTTCCAGCAGCCGACCAGATCAGGCTTGCCATCCCCCGTCAGATCGACCAGTCCACTGTGATAGACCAAGGCAATCGGTCGGGGCTGAGCAGCGTTGTACCGCAGCAGGTCACCATTGCCGATTATCGGCACGTAGGATTGCGGCAGCAGCGGCGGTCGTTGCTGCGCCGTGCGAAAGCGAATCAAGTAACGCGTGTGCGTTGGATCACGAATCACCCACTCGATGCGCCCCTTGTCACCATAGGCAAAATCGTCACGGCGGGCGTGGGGAACGACTTTGCCAGTCGTCAAATTCACAATATCAATCGAGTTGGGATCCAACACACCCGGGAGTCCGCGTTGGCGGATAATCCTGCCAAAGTCGACCACCGGATCCATCGGTACATTGGCGGATGGAAGCTGTGATGTCACTCGCAGCTCGATGGAGTGTGGCTGGCTAATCGTGGCGGCAAGCAGGAGCAATGTGAACATCGCAACATTCTAGCGGATGCGATGTACGTTGTAATGAAAAAACCTCTGGGGACGACCAGCCGGCGTGCACCAGGGGAGGGCCGTGTCCCGGCGCAACGGATCGAGAACAAGCTGGTGCATTGGGTGATGATGAAACACGCGGTTTCTCTTTCCAGGGGGGCATCCCCGATCGAATTGGAACAGTCGGACTGAAGCCGTGCAGCGAAGCCCCGCTACTGGCTGGCGGCAGAGGGGTTCTCACCGGGACTCGCAACCCCCACTCGGTGCATCGCTAGCCGCAACGCGTGAATACGACTTCTGCTAATGGTTCATCAAGTTGACCAGCGAATCCGCAAACGCGGCCCCGAGTCTGACAAAGAACGCCCCGCTGCCAAGATAGTGATAAGGGCGATCACTACCCACCGTGTCCCACTCGTGGAAGTGCTCTGGCCAGCCTTTCTGGAAAACCCGATTGGCATAGAGCGAGTACACCGTATAGCTCTCGACAGAGGCGACACCATTCTTCGTTCCCAGCTCTCTGGCGGCCGCTCGCTGCGCGACGGAAACTGGATTTTTTGCCACCTTTGCGGAGGTCACGTCAGTGCCCAGCACACCGATGATAAAGGGCATGCGCGGAACGTCGTATGCTGCGCGCACATCTTGAATGAAGGCGATCATGTTGTCTTTGTAATTATCCCGAAAGGCGGGAGAAAACTGGTCATTGAACCCCTGAAACCAGACGAATCCGGCGATCTCATAGCCGGCTTTTGCTGCGTAACCAGGATG
>PBOG01000281.1 GCA_002724245.1 Planctomycetaceae bacterium | reverse complement strand
CTCTCCCGAGTCGCGGCGCAGTGACAGACACGGTCCGCTTGCCTCAAGGCCCTTCACTGTTTCACAATGCACAAATGCAATTTCACAATGCACAAATGCAATTTCACAATGCACAAATGCAATGCGCAAATCAGCCGTTGAGTGTTAGCCTACGGCTACTGGAGAACTGGATATCGTGTACCGGCTGATCGCTAAACTGACACGACGAATCGTCCTGGCGATTCCTTACCCGCACACGACAAGTAGCAACCGAGCATCTGTCATGAAGCACATTCCACGCGTACTGGCAATCTCAACTGTGCTGTTCGTCAACGGCATCCGGGCTGCTGAGCCAATCGACGTTGGCTCCCACAAGCAGCTTTTTCTGGACGGATTGTTCCTGGCGGAAGCTCAGGACGTGAGCCTCAAGATTCAACAGCCGCAAAAGACTGGCGAAGTGATCTTAAGACCGGAACATACCTGGGAAAGCGCATCGCTCAATTGGTTCAATGTAATGCAGGACCAGGGACGCATTGACACCCGTGCAAAGTATCGCATGTGGTACGAGGCGTACGACATCGACGGGTGGCCGACCGCGAATGACACGTCGTTCTGTTACGCCGAATCTCGCGATGGGGTTCACTGGACGAAGTCCGAGTTGGGCAGGTTTGTCTACAAGGGCAGCGACCGAAACAACATCCTGTTTCGTCAGATCGGTTCGAAAGAACAGGGCAATCGATCGCGCGTTCATGGCACGGGGGTGTTTATTGATCCCCACGCATCGCCGGAACGCCGTTACAAAGCTGTTGGTCAAGGGCTCTTCGATCGTCCAGGGCAACGCCCGCATCGCATCGCGGGCATGTACTCGGCGGATGGACTGAAATGGACACGCTTGCCTCATCCCATCAGTGAGCTCTTCGCCGATAGCCAGTATTCCGGATTCTGGGACGCGTCGCGTGAGCGGTATGTACTCTTCGGCCGAGTCGGTGGTCACGGACGGTCATTAGGGCGATCCGAAAGTTCTGCCTTCTCTCGGTTCGAACCGTTGAAACTCGTTGCGCAAACCGACGACCGCGATCCACCGAACAGCGACCTCTATAACTCGGCGGCCATCAAATACGCCTACGCACCGAACGTCTACCTGATGTTTCCGAGCCTGTACCAGCACGGGCCGGATACGCTGGACATCCGGCTGGCCGTCAGCCGCGACGGTATTCGCTGGACGCGACCAGACCGACAGACCGCTTTCATCGCGACAGGCGAGCCAAAGGCGTTCGACAGCGGATCACTCTACATGGGACAGGGAATGATCCGAGTCGAAGATGAGTTATGGCTGTACTATTCCGGTTCGCCGCTGCGGCACCAGGAGGCGGAACTTGAGAATTTCGCGAAGCCTGGCAACGCGAGAGTCTACAGTCGCGTCGTTGCCCAACTCGACCGCTTCATCGCCGCAACGGCGGGGCCCAGCGGTGGCTCATTCACAAGCCCTCCGCTACGGTTCATTGGAGACACCTTGAAACTCAATGTCCTGGTCCACAAGGGCGGCCACGTGCGAATCGGCCTTCTCGATGAAGACGGTCGCCCACTCTCAAAGTACTCCGCAAGTGACTGCGATCCAATTGTCGGTGATTCACTAAGCAAAGTCGTTCAGTGGAAGGCCGGTAGTGATGTTAGCAGTCGCGCGACAAAACCCACGCGGCTCCGCGTGGAAATGTCCGGCTCCCAGTTGTTTGGTTTTCAATTCACCTCTGACAAATCGCCAAACAAGACTCGATAAAACCAACCGGATGCGGGCGCATGCTCCTGCTCCCATAAACCTTCGGTTCGCTACGCGAACAGGAACGACGTTCATTTCGAATCCTGTCGGACGTACTAGATTTACGATGAGTCGATTGAAAACAATACCCCGGCACACTGGGTGACACTCGCAGGCTGCCGTCACGGGCATCGAGGAACTGTCGCAGGCACTTCCCGACTCCCGCATTGTGAAGTAACGTCGCCCCTCCCGCTGCCAGTGCGGGTCCGGTTGCTGGCCACACGCGGTGCGCGACAGCCTCTATATTGGCACCGTCTGGATACGCTTACCGGGGCCTCGCATGAATACATAAAAGAGCAGCAGGGCAGGGCGTCTATTTTGGAAGGCAGCATTAAGTTGATTTGTTATACTTGGTGGTCGTGAGTTCCGATTTAACGATTAAGACTGATGGTGTATCCGGTCACTCGTTAAAACATGGCTACGAAAGATTGACGATGTTGCGAATCCTCGGTTCAAATCGACGCGCTTGTGACGCGCTCTCGCGTCGTGACATGATCCAGGCTGGCGGGGCCTCTTTGCTTGGGCTGAGCCTGGCTGACCTGCTGGAGGCCGGCGAGACTAACGAGCCGCAACTGGCTCGTGGCTTCGGCCATGCGAAGAACGTGATCCTGCTATTTCTGTATGGGGGCGTCAGTCAGCTTGACACGCTGGATCCGAAGCCCGCCGCGCCGGAAGATATTCGCGGCCCCTTCTCGCCGATTTCAACATCGCTAAGCGGAGTACAAATCAGCGAACACTTGCCAAAATTGGCAAAGATTATGGACCGCGTATCCGTGGTCAGGTCAATGTCGCATCCTTATCCAATTCACGGTGTGGCGTTTACCGCAACAGGTGTGAAACAGACCGACATCCCGATGGAACTCAACCGGGAAGACAGGCGACACTGGCCGTTCATTGGTTCCGTGCTGGACTACTTGCACGAGGTCGACCATCCGGACGAACCTCAGCCGGCGATTCCAACCACGATGCATTTGCCTTGGGTGCAGAGTTCGCGGTCCGGTCCCCACAAGCGAGCTGGCATGTTCGGCGGCTTTCTGGGACCGCGATACAATCCGGTGGTTGCGGAATTCGTGGGTGAGGCGACCAATCCAACAACGTATCGCCCCAAGGATCCATACGGTGGCATCAAGCCAGATTGTCGGTTTGAAATTCAGGGTACGGCACTGACAAACGGACTAACGATCGACCGTGTTTCAACGCGATACTCCCTGCTCAATCAGCTGGATGCCAGCCGTCGCACGTTGGACAAATCGAAGATTGTGAGTTCTCTCGACCGGTTTCGTCAGTTGGCCATGTCGGTCATCGCATCACCACGACTGCGCAATGCACTCGACGTTTCAAAAGAACCAGCCGCATTGCGCGAACGCTACGGACACCATCTGTTTGGCCAGTCGGCATTGTTGGCCCGGCGACTGGTGGAGTCAGGCACGCGTGTAGTGTCGGTGTTCTGGGATGAGTTCGCACAGTCCTGTGGCACATGGGACACGCATGAGAAGCAGACGCCCAGGCTACGTGACGAGCTGTGCCCTGGATTCGACCAGGCATTCACCGCGTTGTTCGAAGACCTGGACGACCGGGGAATGTTGGACGAAACCCTGGTTCTCTGTCTGACGGAACACGGGCGCACGCCAAAGGCCGAGCGTCGCGGCAATTCCCTGGACGGGCGGGGACACTGGTCGAGGGCCTACAGTTGCATGTTCGCCGGTGCCGGCATAGGCGAGGGCAACGTGATCGGCAAGACCGACAGTGAAGCCGGATACGTCGTCGACAATCCCGTGTCGCCCAACGACGTTCTACACACGATCTACCATCTGCTCGGCGTCAATTCCCACCGCACGATTCCGGACCGCCTGGGACGTCCGCTTCCGATGGTAGCAGATGGCGAAATCATTTCTGACCTGCTGGCATAACCTGCGGATTGAACAGACTGCTCCAACGGCTGTCTCACAAAGTCGCCCGCCTCTCGCTGGCCCGACAAATCGCGGGTCCTTTTCAGCGATGGTGCCTCTAGATACCCCGTGGGAACTGCGGGTTTGTGGATTAACACGCCAAACAAGCACTAGCCCCCGCCACCCCTCCTGCCGCCGGTGCGGGTCCGGTGCTAAACCAGTTCGCGAATCGGCTGCTGCCGGTCCAAGAGATACTGGGGGCGTCCATTGTGGTCGGGAATTGTCGCCGTAGCGAGATTGATGCCAAGATTGTTGTAGAGCGTTGCGAACACTTCCTGCATGTGAACCGGTCGATCTTCGGCAGATTCGGCCAGGCGATTCGTCGACCCAATCGCTTGCCCCATTCGCATACCGCCTCCAGCCAGTAGCGCTGCATGAACGGTCGGCCAATGGTCGCGGCCTGCCGATTTATTAATCTTTGGTGTGCGGCCGAACTCACCCCACACGATGACTGTCACATCTTTCTCTAAACCGCGGTCATGGATATCCTCAACCAGTGCGGCAATTCCCTGGTCCAACAATGGCACAACCTTACGCGCGTGGGCAAAATTCGAGCCGTGCCAATCAAAATGGGCGAAGCTGCACGTGACGCACCGCGCCCCCGCTTCCACCAACCGGCGAGCTTGCAGGAAGCGTGACATGATTGCCTGATAACCTTGGTCCAACGCGTAGCCCAACACTTTCGGATCGTCTTGGCCGTAGCGGGCGCGGACTTTCGGGTCTTCCTGCTCCAGGTCCATTGCTTCTATCAACTTAGAAGAACTCAGAACACCTAGAGCCTGTTCGGTAAAAGTATCATACAAACCGGCATCCAGGTCTGCGTCAGCCGCGCGGCGAAAACGATCAAGGCGAGCCAATAGGTTTTTGCGCCCAGCCAGTCGGCCCGACGTTCCGTCTGGCAACGTCATGTTTTGTAGCGACTCACCGTTCACTCGAAACGGGGCGTGCGCCGTTCCCAGGAAGCCCGAGCCTTTGATGTTCCAGGGATTGTGAGCCATCTTGTGAGACAGATCCATATAGGCTGGTACGGCTGGATCGACGGGGCCAAAAAGCTTCGACAGGGAAGAGCCGATCGCCGGCCAACCACCCTGTGGTTGATTACCGTTAAAGTGACGTCCAGTACAACACTCAAATGAATCATGCCGTCCTTCCGCGCCGACCAACGAGCGAATCACAGTGAACTTGTCCATCATCCCGGCAACTCTCGGCATCAGTTCGCTGATCTGGAGGCCGGTGACATTCGTGCTGATCGGATCGAATTCGCCCCGAATTTCAGAAGGCGCATCGGGTTTCAGATCGAGCATATCCTGATGCGGCGGACCACCCGCGAGGAAAATCATAATGACGGATTTGTGCTGTGACGAGTTCCCGGTCTGCTGTTGAGCCTGCAGTATCTGCGGCAAGGCCAGACCGCCCATTGCCAGTCCGCCAATCTGCAGAAACGATCGCCGCGAAACTCCGTCACACAACCGAACTCGTCTTCTATCTAGTCTCAGCATGCCTTCAATCCTTCATTAATAATGAGGGTATGCTCCGATAATAACGAACCAGCTAGCAGAAGCAAACCACAATCCCGGTTCACACGGTCTTCCCAGGGATTGCGGACGTCACCGGTTCGTTAAGGCGAGCGTTTTCATGCGGAGCAAACCTCCGCTCCTCGCTGGTTCCCGCAAAATGCCGAGCAACGAGAGTGCTCTACGTTTTGAGCCTGCGCAAACTGCTGCCATGTGACACGCTTGCTATCTCGTGACCGTGTCACCCGTTCCGCCTGGACAACTGGTTGTGCTGGCAATACCGGCCGGTGCTTGGCGGTCCCAGGCAGGACCGGTGGGTGACGGGGTTGATCGCGGGCGAGCCCGCGGCCTTCCTGGCACTCCTCCGGTGAATGGCCCTGCGCACTTGGCGTTTAATGAGGATGCTCAGACTGGGCGGACGAAAACGCGGTTTGACGAGTCGTCGTCCGATCGCTGGTTACCTCGCATCGTGTAACCGCTCCACTATAGACGCCTGTGCGTGTCGCGGCCAACAACGTAGTCCAGCGAGTACCCGGCACAGGCAAAGCACGGGAAATAGAAGGCCCGCCTGTCCTGCCGCCGAAAGTTGCCGACACAGGTCGTCCGCCAGTCGCTCTAACGGGACCTGGTTTACGTCGGACCATACGTGCCCTTGCTGGACACGCCGGGCCGGCTTTGCGAATGCTTCCTTCCAAGCAGGTGCAGGCTTCGAGTCAGGGGACCTTCTCTGCCGAACTAGCGTAAATCACCAAATCGTCGATGGTACAGCTTTTGGCCCCCAATGCTGAGACGGTCAAGTGGGCCCCGTCAGGGACAGACTCAGGGCTGGAATTGAAGTATCCCGTGATATCGACACGGTCCATTACTTTTGCGTCCAGCGTCCAGTAGACCGTGTTGGCATCATCCGTCAGATAGAGCCCCCAACGGTGGCTGCGTCCGAGGATCTCCTGGATCTCCTGCTCGGACCGATAGACTCTGGTTGCCAGGCACAGACATGGTGCGCTGATGAAAGCTTCCCCCTTTTCTACCGCCTCCTCGTGTGACACTCTGGGGTCCCCCGGGGGCCCTCCCGGGCTATAGCCATCCTTCGGGTATTTCTCACTGTCCTCGGGCAGAAGGCCACGCACCAGATAAACATAGAGCCCATTGGGGCGTATCAAGTCCAAGTGCAGCTGCACTCCCCGGTCCTTCTGTTTGTCCGGCTGGCCGCCGATCTGTCCGTGCCAGCTACCGAGAGTCAGGGCCCAAGCCAGGTCCAATCTCATCTCTTCCGGCTTGTTCAGTTCCGCGGAACCGCCTACTCCCGAGGCGTATCCTGCCAGGGTGACTTCCACCCCGTTGGTCCCGGCCAACCTCGGGTTAAAATCCTTTTTCCGCGTGCCGATACCAGTAAAGCCGAGACTGCCGGGCGGTGTTGGTGTGAGAACACTCTGTCCGTTTCTTGTTCTGGCGTCGCCCTTCCACTTTGTCCAACGAGTCATGTCAAAGTGATGTGGTGCTGGATAGTCTTTCTCAAAATCGTCTGAAAGTCGCACTACCAGATCGGTAGGCGTGAACATGTCACCTGCCCTGAGTGCTGCTTTGGCCTGGGCATCCTCCTTTGGCACCGGTTCGTCACCCTCCGACTTTCGCTCGATTCTGGATCCCCGTTTCTTCAATGCGGCAGCCGAGGCAGCATCAGCAATTTGTGCCGGCGCATCATCGATGGCGTCCGGTGGAGCTGTTGGTAAAGCGATTCCAGACTCAACGCTGGGATCCACGCCAATAGCTTGAGCAGGCGGTTCACCGACCGTCGCTTGCGAGTCACTTGGCGTCGGAGCGGCATCCCCGCCTCCGCACCCGACCATTCCCATCACCAGCAGCAGACCCAGCAGACATTTCATGTGCAGCTCCCTATAGGACGCTGTTAAACCGGAATTGATGAATCCACCTGTCGGAATGGACGGAGCCCATCGAAACGTGCGGTGTATTGTAATAATAGAGCCCGCCAAGATCATTCATGCCAACGATTTACGAAATCCGCAAAACGGAGAATGGTCCGCAAGAGGATTCCTTGCGGGGAGACATATCTCTACGCGGATTTCTTCAGATAAGAGAACAACTTACGATTCGCTTGTCTTGCCGAGAGCACCAGATCTTTCCGGAGACGATTCCAAGAGTTCCTGCGCTGCATGTAACGCAAATCCGCATCTTCTTGACCATTCAGAACATGCATTGTTTTCATGTTCCAGTCACTTTCTTTGCGGATGTAACGTTGCACGCGAAGAAACCTTTTGTACTCGGATCGATATTTTACGTAGTAACCGAGATGGCGATCAAATTTCCCGGTTGACCATCTTGTCCGTCCACCACACTTTCGTACTGCGTACATGCTGTATGGATATCGCTTGATGCGTTCTGCAAGGCCCTGTCTGGTGAATGAAAACTTAATGAAGCGTTCAAGATTCCAGTGATTGAAATGACTCATTTCCTGGGCAATCTGCTCGGGTTCTGAAAGCATGAAGTCGGTGATAGAAAGAACGTTTAAAACATCCCGCCGGTGAACCACGATGTGTCGATCGGTATAGCCGCCATAATCTTCGCCATAGGGAACCCAGATCGAGTTTTCCTCAAGCAACCTTAACGGAACATGCGGTATGCAATGCATGAAGTCAGATCGTGTGATAATGAAACGGTCGTATTCGTGGAGCACATCCGTTTCGAGCAAGCACTGCCTCAAAAACCATCGAAAAAACAATAAGATCGCCGCTGAACCTGGTTGCTGACCAACACCCTTGACCCCACCCAGCCATTGATCCCCAACAGCTAATAGCTTTCTCCATGGAGCCTCAGTTCCTTGCTCACGCTGAGCCTTATCAAATGCATTTCCCCAATCTTCATGCTCTGGGCATGTCCAAATGTATTTGGCATGCTGATAAAAAGGGTTGTTCGTATCTTCAAACTCGCTCTCGGCTACGCAAAGACATAGATCCGCAGAGAACACATCCAGAACGTTCTCTCGAAAACATTGAAAGGTATGTTCGTGGGCTCGCGTCTCAGCCAACACAATTACGAGTACTTTTTCGCCTGTGCTCATGATTTCAACGGCTCGTTGTATACAGATCACTCTTCGCAGCGATCGCGCATCAGCGGCAGCAATAATGCGCCCACGCAACCGGTTTCGCGTTTTGACAAACTAAATAAAGTTCAGCTGATACTTTTCAGACACATCGCTCATCATTACGACATGTTCGAGGATCTCGTTTGTCTTGAACTTGGCACATCCCGCACAATCCTGTGGTTTGATGCCTTCAATCATTCGCTTGTGACGATCCGATCCCCAAAGGGATGGTAATTCTTGCCAGTCGTCGCGAGTGTAGTCGTCAGTCAACACATGGATACTTCGAGCGTCGCAGCAAAGGTGGAATTTATGAGAAGCATCAAATACGCCGCCCAATGGTGTCGCATGACATTTTGAGAACTGGTACGTCTCTGAAAAGCCTTCTGGATAGGCATCTCGAGTAATAGGACGGCAGCCAAGTCGTTTAGCAAAATCCTCCAACTCCTCTGCCTCTAACAAGTTGTCTTTGGAGGTTACAGATCCTTCATCACAGATTGCCATCGCTTCAGAGAATTGATTTTTGCGGAGACTTGTTTTGGAATGGAATCTTACAAACTTGATGCAAAGATCAAGATCCGGATACTCCTGTCGAATACGCTTCACGTTACGAATGATTCTTTCGAAACCTTCAGGAGGTGACTGTTTGAGCTGACTCCATGTCGAGGCAGTCGTTGCGTCCAGGCTCACGCCTACATAAGTGAGATTGGAAAATGATTTAACGCGATCCAGAAAGACTCCATTTGTGATCAGCCCCATATCAATGCCAAATTCGCAACCACTCTGAATTAGAATTTCGATGTTGCGATTCAGGAGCGGCTCAGAATCACCACTGATGCGCCATGCCTTGACCCCCCAGTTCTGACAGAATGGGCCAAGCCTGCGCATCGTATCCAAGGCCATGAATCTTGCTGGACGCGAGGCTCGACTTTGAGCCTGGCAGCACCACGCGCAGTCAAGATTACACACCCCGTCTACTGGATCGATGTCGACCATTACGGGCGGCAAGAAGTCACCACTGGCGATCCTTGAGATGTGATTCCGATGATGCAGCAGTTTTGCTTCAACACTGATTCCTGGAATCTTTTTTGGTTCAACTGTCGGCTGATACACGCGCAGGTGTGGAACAGTTGACTGGGAGTCAATTGGTACATTTTGGGGCAGGGGATCTGTGATCGGCAAAGATACTTCTTTGTTCCTAATATCCATTGCACCAGCCCCTGCAGAAAATCCCCCTCCATGACTCGCCGGGCATTGGTGCGTAATTCACGTTCACAAGTCAAGAGCAATTCATCTCTTGCAAAATCAGTGTTGATTCTTATGTGCCTCATAATCAAGGCAAAGCTCTGATAAATGGCCAGGAACTGTCGATCCTCGACTTCATTTGCTCAGACGTTTCGTGGTGCGATTTGAATTCTTCCTTGGAAACCATGCCATCACCATCCGTGTCGTACTTCTTGATGTACGCTCTTCCGTTGGAGAGCATAACTGCGTTCACATCCGAGGACGCTTCGCTTTCTTCGACCGAGTCAGCAACTGATTGGTCCTTCGCAATCACACTCGGGCCGGTGGCGTTGCCGCCGTCATCCCGCCCCCTCACACCCGACGATCACCATCACCAGCAGCAGATCCAGCAGACGTTTCATGTGCAGCTCCCTCGATTGGCGCATCCCGTCAACACATCTGGGGCCCACCGAGGGGAGTTCAGTGTGTAAAAAGGGAATTTGCACGCGTCGCGGCGGCATGTGGCCGCGGGCCGGATCCGCGGCCGGTGCGGGCCCGGTTGCGTTAACTGTTCCTAAACTCACCCCCTGCAACTCTCCCTACTCGTCAAATATTCCCCTTCATCCTGGCGGCTACCCATACTGGGACAACGGGGATCGTGCACCACTTCAACACCGGCCTGTCTTTTTAGAGGCCGATCTTCTCGCCGATGGTGATCGCCCGTTTTCGATGTTTGGCGTGCTTGATGCCGATGGCTCCGTGGGAGTTGTTCATCGTCCACTTCGTTTCCGAATTGGCCCTGGGCATCTCCTTCTCGATGCAATCGAGGAGCGTTTCGACATCCACACATTCCTCACCGTTATTGATCTTGAATGAGGTGAAATGCCAGCCGGCACGAGCAGCCTACCTGTCCTTTTCGATCTTCTTCATTCATTTCTCGCGCAGCTTCTCCTTCTTGTCGTCGGACTGGTCCTTGATGATGTGCGCTTGCAGCCAAACCGTTTGTTGGGCGGTGCGCTCACAAACCCATCAGGGCCTGCCTTTGCGTTGTACTGGCGGCGATTCTCGTCGCCGAGCGATTCGAGTTCTGCTAGGACCTCTTTGACGATGGTAGCGTCGACGCTTGTACATGACATGTCACCTACCTCTCATTTCGAAAGTTACGCTGCGCGGATTGAACCCTCAGGTGAAACCTGGCCGCCAAGCATCAACGGTGCAGCTGAAGTCCTGCACGTGCTATTGATCACCTGCGTCCAAGGATGGCACCAACATTCAAATACGTGTTTCAGTTGTCAAGATCTACGCAGCACGAAGGTCATCGACGCAGGCTGGTCGAACATCAAGGAATTAAACAACCTGCAGGATTTGAACCCAACAAACACCAAGATCACCGGTGAGGGCGTCGCTGAACTGTAATAAGTCTTGCCCAACTGCGAGATTCGTATAGCACGCCACGAAATCATGTGGTGAAAAAACATTACTAAAGAGAAGGGCTGCGAATTATGATACTGGGTAAAGACGGGCAATAACTCATGCGGTAGTCCCTAGTTCCCGTTTCCAATGTGATCTTGTTTTAGAATCGGTAGCTCGCAGCATGTCATCCGCAAATTTGTTTCAGAACTACAGGGCCGATGTTACCAAACTACACGTCGGTCGCTTCAGGAGAACCGGTGCAGCGTTTCGAGACGCGAGGAAACGAATTTTTGGCCGCTCGAAAGCCGACGCTGCGACTTCGGTGACTGGGATGGGGTTTGAAACGGCGACAACAATCGTTGTACCAACGCTGGCAGCAATGGGTGAATTTGCGGTCGGCGGAGCTGTTTGTGTCGCGCTCGCAGGGCCCTGGGGCGCTATTGGTGCGGGAGTGGTCGGTTTATCCGCACTTGCATATTCACAGAAAACGGATCGGGAAAGTGCACACCGAAAACTACAGCCTTATGTCTGGTCAATGATTGATTCGGACCCTCCGACGCCAATTTCACTGGGAAAAGAAAAAGAAGTATTCAATGCGGCACTTTCGCTTTTGTCGGATGGACATTCGCAAATTCACGGCATGGGCACCAAATTCAATACTGCGAAAGACCCGTTTGATAAGTTATTCAGACTTGCAAGTAGAGTTCAGGTAAGCAACTTGAACAGGTGCCAGCGAATCATCGCTTTGGCCAGACGTTACCCCCGGCATCAGCCAAGGAGGGTCAGTCCTCAATATTTGCAGAGAAAGAGAGCGGACTTCGCGCTAATAACCCGCGTTGTGCGGCAGATGAGTTCAGATAACAGCCTCGTCGCGAAAGCGTGGGATGACGGCCAGGCTTCCGGTGGCTGTGTTTTCAACTATATGAGGCGCCTCGTACACATCGGTAACTACTTGCAAGCGGGTCATGTCGTGAGTCACATGATGGGAAAAACGCTGACGCCAACTAGCGCTGCGCCC
This sequence comes from Planctomycetaceae bacterium, assembly GCA_002724245.1. Classification (GTDB taxonomy): domain Bacteria; phylum Planctomycetota; class Planctomycetia; order Pirellulales; family Pirellulaceae; genus UBA9264. Next base: position 4,180 of record PBOG01000281.1, on the reverse strand, counting down.
TTTCTGCCGGTCGATGCGCTGGCGAACTATCCAATAGCCCAGACTTCACGGCAAGTACTTGAACAATTATCGACTGCGTTGATTTGTATTCAGATGTACTCTCGTCTAGTGGTGTACTATTCGCAATATACTGACAGCACTATCAGGGCTTCGGCTGCCTTCGATCCTGCCCAGCATCTTTCGGTAATCCATGAAGCTCCCCGTGAACTCCTGAAGCGGGTAAAAACGGCACAGTTTCGGAGGTACTGGCTTGCCGACCCCTCCGATCCCTCCGGCATCTGACGTCAGCAACGCATCAACTACCAGTCAACGGCTGATTTACTTGATGACGTTGGAAGCAGGTTGTCCTGGAATGGCCACAATAAAAAGCCGGGGATTCACGGACGACTTGCCAAATCGTGCTCCCGTTGGTTCGAACAGGCCGCAACGGAGAATCGGGAAGGGAGGCCATGGGACCCCACAACGGTTCGGTTTGCAGGCAGGCAACGCCCTTGTCAACTCCGCGAATAGATGCAAAGCATCTCTCTGGGTACAAAAACAAAGGCCACCCCCGCCGCGAGTGTGACCGGTGTACCTGGGTACATTTTATGATCGAATCGTCGTGAGTTTAGGACACGCAGCAGGATTCGAACCTGCGATCTGCGGATCAGACTCGGTTTGCCTTCGGTGAACGTTCAGATTGCGTGATACGTGTTCGGTGGCAGTTTCCCCATGCTCTGCTCTGCAAACGCGAGACGATTTCAGGACAAATTTTGGCCAAGGGTGTACTGGCACTTTTCACCCCCCGCCGCCCTCCGTCACCGGTACGGCTCCGGTTGCTGCCACACGCCGCCGCGCCAGCCCCGAGCGCACGGCGTGTGTAATTTTCCTCGGATTTTACACACGCCCCTTGCGCGCGATGGGTTTTATGTTAAGGCCGCCGGGATCTGGAAGCCGGTGATCATCGGCGTTGTGGAAAAACCGTCATTGCCTCACGAGAGCAATCCGGCCGACGAGTGAGCACAATGATCCATCCTGGAGCGGGACGCCGATTGACCTCGCCCGCTGTGAGGATTTAGATCAGCGATGACTGCCTGACAAACGGTTCGGTAGATTCTTGTTGACGCTACGATGTCAAGGTTTGACTTTCTTGGCGATCATCGTGATGGGAGGCAAGGCCTTGCCATCTTGATCCTTCCGCTTGGTGTGCCAACGTCCCGTATTCGCGTCGAGACAGGTGAAAGTGGTGGTCTCGTACTCGATGGTTCCGTCCGTATGCCAGGTGGTACCGGTCATACTTATTTTTACGCCAGCCTTGATCTCCTTGCCCGTCTTGGGCTTGTGGCACTTCCTTAAGAAGCGGCTACCGTTTTCCAGGTGGCCGACCCCGGTCCACATTTTCTCCCGCGGATCATAGCCCCAAACGGACGTTTCCCCCGTGCCTACGTAGATGTTACAGCGGCCGCCGCTATCGCTACATTTCCCGGACACCGTTTGCTTCTTTCCGCTTTCCTCCACCTCTCCTTTCCAAGATGCCTGAAACCAGCTGAAGAAACGAAAAAAGTCTTCCGCATCGTCGGCTTTTGCAGATGTCGGTAACGCTACGGATGATGCCACCACGAACAATGCTGGAAAGATCAAACCCTGTTTCATCACTGTGCTCCGGACTCAAAATGGTTAGTGAAGTGGTTGCGGTTCCCCAGGCACTTCAAGCAATGTCGAGCGTCGCCGCAACATTAAGTCAGACAGGAACGCTTGCTGAGAATTTCCCTCGGCCCTGACTACGACTCGGGCGACAAGCCGGTAATCTGGTGCGACTCAACGACGTTGTCGATCGACTTCGACCAGGCATCGGTGAGCGCTTTGCCGTCCTTATCCGTCCGTTCAATAAGCAAGCCGTCTTTCTGGAATGTAAGAGTGGCGACGTACGGTGACCCGGGAGCGGGCGACAAAACGAACTTGCGTTCCGGCGTGATTCGCACATCGCGAACTTGTACACCTCGCAACGGGTTCAACGAAATTTGCTGCAATCGCTGTTTGCGATGGTTCCAATAAATCATCCGCATAACGTGCACGCGCTGATGTTCATCGAAATAGGGTTGCTTATTGAGTTCTTCTTTCGGTAGATCCCCGGGTTGTCCGCGAAAATTAATACTGAAACTGATGCTGGATTTGGAGGGAGACCGTCGTACCAGCCTAATCATCTGTGAGAAGAAGCGTTGCTTTGTGGAGCGATTTACGAACTCCCGACCGGGAGACATATAGTAGTTGGTCGACAAATGGTCGAACGGCTCAAACATCTTCGCGACTCGCAGTTGAGCCTCATCCCGTTTCTTTTGCTCCTCCGGAGACACGGTTGTTGGCGTTCTCAGGCGGCTGAGGTCCAAGGGGATAGTCTTGACGGAACTCTCGTCCGATGTGCGGTGCGTCCTCCAGTTCGGTTTCTCCGGCAACTCTTCGGAAGCGGGGCCACCGCGAAATTCAAGAGCATCTCCGACCAGAGTCCATTGAACGCGTCTGAGTTCGCCAAGATAGCCCGTCGGAGGTTCGGAGGAGAGCCAAGTCAGCGTGCCGTTGGTTTCACGTTTGACAGTTCCCTGGTCATACATTCCCCAACCAGCGTGGAGTCGATGGTAGACCAGTCCGCGCTTGGCGTCAGAGAACACGACAATTCGTTGTCTCAGGGCGCGACCAAATGGCATTTCCCCAATTTGCTGGAGCTTGTCGTCGGCGGATGTTGTTCGCAACCTGGTGTCAAAAACAGCTACGGAGCCATTCCGGACAAGGTAGCCTTCCGTCACAGCCTGGCCATGTAAATTCGGATTCACACTGGTCCAGACCTCCGATGCGAAGTGGCCAAGGAAAGGCTTCAAGGCGGCCAGGGCCGTCTTTGCTTCAGCGTTCCCGTCTTCCTGAGCCGTGCCGAACGGCGTGATCAGTAAACAGACAACACAACACCAGGGAGTGGATCGAGGCATGATCTCTCTCAGAAAATAGCGTTAAAAGCAGCAAACGCCCCCGAATTTCGCGGGTGTACGTGGCGCCCACTTCCGATCAACGTTTTTTTATCATAGGCGGCGACTGATGCAAGTAGAGCGCGTCAGCCGGCGCCCGCTGTGCAAAACCTGCTGGACAGCCCGGCTCTCGATTTGGAACAAGTCGTGCAGCGTGTCGCAGTATAAACCGCTGAATTCGTCAACGGTCGTAGCGAGAAACTGCCTGGCAGTATCTCTAGTCCGCGCGACGGGCCGAGACGGAGAAGCCCGTTTCCGTCACTGCCATTTTCAGTGGTGGACGCAGCAGACGTTTCATGTGCAGCTCCTTCGGTTGGCGTCCAGACGCTAAAGATAATAGAGGTTGGCGCGCACAGCGTATGACCAGCCTACGGACCGGCCCCGGGGGCACATTCATTGAACAGCGCGGCTGACTCGAAACCCTTAGATGTTCCAGCCCTGCGAAGACTCAGTACGTCTAACATGAGTCGCCAGGCTGAGCGTCATGCCAAGGCGTCACTGAATCGGAATCCGGTTCCCGGCAAGATGAAACGAGCAGAACTCGTCGCGCAGCAACCTCGATGGTGGATTGAAGTCCGCTCGATAGCGGACGACGTTTGAGATCCGCACGTCACCGATCGAGCCTGAAAACAAACGCCCCTGATTCCATTTGTCGGACAATAGCTCGGCGACTTCAAATGACTGCGGCCAGTACTCCAGTACCAGCTCTTCACTAACTCTTTTTCCATCAATCCACAAAGCCGCTTGCTTGTTGATCGTCTTCGTGTTTACGGTCAGTGCCACGTGAGTCCATCGATCTGGTTCGAGCTGACGGGGTGCGATCAGCGCCGTCCCGAAGACATGTCCGCGTACGGCGCCGTTTTCCAAGGTTACTGAGAGTACAGCGGCATCCAGACCGGCCTGATTGGACAGGGTCATGATGAATGATCGCGGCCGAGCAATGGCGGCGGCGTCCGGACGGACCAGAAACTCCAGCGTCGCCAGCTTCTCCTTCGGCGCCTTGGCGATTTCGGGCCAGGCTTTCAAGAGGTTGACCGTTGCGCCTGGGCGGACGGGTGTGCCGGTAGGTTCTTGGGCCGGGGCACGCATCGCACATGCAAATATGAGAGCGCAGGCAAACGGCATACGGCGGCGTAGAGATTGTGGCGCAGGCGAACCGATCACGTCAGGATCTCCCGAATCGGTTT
>PBOG01000280.1 GCA_002724245.1 Planctomycetaceae bacterium | reverse complement strand
CGTGTTCGCGGCCCCAACCATACACGTACCGGCATGCCAACTTACGTACAAATGGGCCGTATTGGATTCAATGACGATGCGCCCCGCATCCCCGGGCCGGCCTGGCTCGGCAAGTCCTATGCGCCATTTACCCCCAGTGGACCCGCACGCGACAACATGAAACTGGCCACCAAGGTCTCGCAACTCGAAGACCGCAAGTCGCTGCTTGCCAGTCTGGACCAGTTGCGCAGAGAGACCGATGCGCACGGCGTGATCGACGGCATTGACGGGTTCAATCAACAGGCACTGAACTTGATTCTCGGCAAAGCGCCCCAGGCATTCGATCTGGCCAAGGAGGATCCCGCAGTGGTAGCCCGGTACGGTGGCGGCCTGGGCGCCTCCATGTTGACGGCGCGCCGCTTGTGTGAAGCAGGATGCGGTTTTGTCGCCGTCTCCCTCCAAGGCTGGGATATGCACGGCAACGTCAAGGGTGGTATGAACAGCCGTGGGCCCCAAGTGGACCGGGCTGTTTCGGCCTTCGTCGAAGACATCTACCAGCGCGGCCTGGACCAGAACATCTTGCTGGTAATCTCCGGTGAATTCGGTCGTACACCACGGATTAACAAGAACGCAGGGCGCGACCATTGGGGACCGTTGAGTACCCTGGCTTTGTCCGGTGGTGGTCTCCAGGTGGGCCAGGTCGTCGGCGCTTCCTCGGCCAAGGCAGAGGTACCCCAAACGGGCTTGGTTACACCGCAAGATCTAATGGCGACGGTATTCCATGTACTCGGCATCGCTCCGGAAACTTCATTCCAGGATCCCAGCGGGCGTCCGATTCCGATGCTCGACGACGGTCAGCCGATTCCTGGCCTGGTCTGAATATTCCAGACGAGTGGTTATCAGTCCCAGTCGAGTCCACTGCAGGGTGTTGGCGGTCCGCGTCTGCACTTTCCTTTCAGCCCTGGTTCGCTGGCAGGTACGTTGTTGCACCGACCGAGACTCGTTAGGGTGTCAGCTATTCCTTCCGGTACTGCCCCTCTCGTCGCCAGGATCGATTGATCATGTCACGGTCTGCCGCCCACCGCGATTTCCCGCTCTACGCGACAGCCACAGTCTGTCTCTGGATCTTCAGCGCGCAGGGTAACACAATTCTGACCGCCGCCGAAACGCTTGACATCGCCTCGGTCCCGGCCGATTTGCAAGTACCCCCACTGTCACCAGGGCCGCCCGCTGCGGGACGGCGTGTCAAGTCTCGCCTGGCAGGTTACGAAACAACAGACATCTATCACGTGGTCTACCTGCCCACAGACTGGGTGCCGGGAAAATCCTATCCCGTGATCGTCGAACTGGCAGGCAACGGACCGTACCGCAGCCCGTTTGGCGATGTCAGCACCGGCCGGCCGGAGGGGAGTAAACTAGGCTACGGTCTCTCCGCGGGGCAGGGCTACCTCTGGTTTTGCCTGCCGTATTTGAAGGCAGACGGGCGCAGCATCGCCACCCAGTGGTGGGGCGACCGTCCCCACTACGATCCGCAACCTACTCTGCGTTACTACAAGCAGGCGGTACCTGAACTCTGTAAAGCGTACGGCGGCGACCCGACCCGTGTCGTGCTGGCGGGATTTTCGCGGGGGGCGATTGCCTGCAACTACCTGGGACTCTATGACGACGAAATTGCCCGCTTGTGGACTGCCTTTGTCCCCTACAGCCACTACGACGGCGTCTACGAAAAATGGGGTTACCCGCAGGCGGACCGGAAATCCGCACTGGAACGCCTGCAGCGTCTGGGGCAACGTCCCCAGTGGATTTGCCAAGAGCAGGGCCCGACTGCCACCCAGGGACTGACCGCCACGCAGCGTTATCTGGAAAGTAGCGGCGTGTCGGGTCATTTCACGTTCCAGGAAACCGGTTTTCGCAATCACAACGACGCCTGGATACTTCGTCCTTCAGCGACCCGCCACTCGCTGCGACGCTGGCTACAACAAGTCGTCACACCCGGCCAACGCCCAGAACAACGTTGAAAACCGCTGCGAGTCTGCCACAGCCAACCTGGTGACTACGCTGCATGAAACCAAACCAACCCACGACCGGAGGCTGCCCCTGATGAGTTTCAAAGGCACACCCCACAACCAGCTCGACCGGGACTTTTTCCAACGGGAACTCGACGCCTTCCTGCCCGATCGGATCTATGACGCGCACTGCCATTTGTGGCGGGAGTCCTGCGTCGCCTGGGCGATTCCAGGTGGTCCCCCCGATGTGGGCCTCACGGAATACCGAACGTTGATCGACCAGATCCACACCGGACGTCCGACCAATGCGTTGTTCATCCCTTTCAGCTCCTCCATGGAAGATGAAAAACTGAGCACAGCCAACGCCTGGGTCGGTGAACACACGGCTCCCGATCCAGCCAACCGCGGTATCTTCTTTATCAAGCCACAAGATGACCCGGAATGGGTTCGGCAACAGGTACGTCAGCTGGGTCTGCACGGACTGAAGTGCTACCACACCATGTCAGACGTCGATCCCACCTGGGAAGCAGATATCCAGGCCTACCTTCCCGAAGCGTTGATCAAAGTCGCGGATGAAGAAGGCTGGGTGATCACGCTGCATATGGTGAAGTCCCGCTCCGTGGCGGATCCGGCGAATATTGCCTGCATCAAACACTACTGCCAGAACTACCCGAATATGACGCTCATCCTGGCGCACTCAGCGCGAGGTTTTCAACCCAGCCACAATCTTGAGGGACTGCCGCATCTGGTCGGTCTCGACAATCTCTACTTCGATACCAGTGCCAACTGCGAGCCGATCGCGCATCAATCGATCATCCGCATTATCGGTCATGACAAGTTGATGTATGGCTCAGACTTGCCTGTCAGCCACCATCGCGGCAGATCGCTCTCCGCCGGCGACTCCTTCCTCTGGCTTTACGAACAGTCGCCTGTGTGGGGAGAAAAACATACCCGGATTGACCCGGTGCTGGTGGGATTGGAACACCTGCGTTCGTTGAAATGGGCCTGCTGGTCAGAGCGACTCACAGACAACCAGGTCGAAGATATCTTCTGGAACAACGCGGCGCGGTTGTTGAATGTGTAACAGGTTCAGGCACCCGCCGGCGGTGCCTGCGGCGGTGGTCCCAGTGGGGAGAGAACTGATGCGAAACCTGCAAATGTGGTTGTTACTGGTGGCCATCTCAGCGGGCATGTCCAATGCCCAGACACCCGCCGAGATCGACCTGGGGGATGTCAGCGAAACGCATGTGTGGGTGCCGATGCGCGACGGCAAACGGCTTTCTGGCTACCTCTATCTACCGCCGGGCAAGGGACCGTTTCCAGGCTTGTTTGAACAGCGTTACGCGAACTTGCGCGGCCGTACGACGCGTCAACTGGCAGCCCGGCTGGCGGCAACCGGCTACGGCGTATTGCACGTCAACTTCCGCGGAGCCCAGGAATCGGAAGGAACCTGGGTGGGATACCGAGCCCTGGCCGGAGGCGCGTTACAGGACGGCTACGACACGTGTGAGTGGTTGGCAAGACGTCAATGGTGTACCGGAAAAATCGGCACCTTCGGCAGCTCACAGGGGGGGTTTGCGCAGAACTTTCTGGCCATCACCCGCCCGCCACATCTCACCTGCCAGTACATGGTCGATACCGGATTAAGCCTTTTTCAGGAAGGTTACCGGCTGGGTGGCGGCACACGCCCCGACCGATTCAAAGGAATGGAAGCGGTCTGCCGTGTTCCCCAGCACAATCGGGATCTGATGACCCAATGGTTTGCCCACCCGAACTACGACACGTACTGGGAAGCCGAAGATTGCGCGCGTCACTTCGACCGTATGAATGTCCCCTGCTTGACGATCGGCAGCTGGTTCGACTTCATGAACCAGGGATCGATTGCCAGCTTCCAGGGACGCCAGCACCGTGGTGGCCCCCGATCACTCGGACAGCAACAATTGCTGATTGGACCCTGGTTACACGGACGCCGAAATAAAGGACACCAGGTCGGCGAATTGCGTTTCCCCGAACACGCCGCGATTTCTGTACACGACTCCATGGTCGCCTGGTTTGATCAACACCTGAAAGGAAAAACACCGTCGACGCAGCAGCGGGCTCCCGTGAAGTACTACGTGATGGGTGCCGCTGGTGAACCGGGAGCCCCCGGGAATCTCTGGCGGTTGGCCGCAGACTGGCCACCGCCCGCTCGTACCGTGCCGCTCTATCTCGGCGCCGACCGCGGTGCAGAGGGCGTATTGCAACCCGACGAGCCAACCGATCCGACAGCCAGCACCAGCTACCAGAGCGATCCCCAGCATCCCATGCAAATTCCCGGCCGGTCTTTTCCCGGCGCCCGAGACGCGCGTTCCTTTGAAACCCAGAGCGAAGTGCTGACTTTCACTTCTAGTGCGCTTGAGCAGCCGGTGGAATGGACGGGACCGGTCGAAGCTGAACTTTATTTTTCTTCCACCGCACGCGACACGGACCTGATTGTCCGTGTCTGCGACGTCTATCCTGACGGTCGTTCCATTCTGCTCATCGGTTACCCCTGGCGGTTACGTTATCGCGAAGGATTCCGGCAGGAAGTGTTACTCTCGCCAGGTGAAGTCGTCAAAGTTCGGTTTCGCGTGGGCTGGCTGAGTCAGATCTTTAACCGCGGCCATCGCATCCGTGTCACCATCGCCAGCACGGGAGCACCGCTCTACGAGCCGAACCCGCAAACAGGCCTGGCACTGACCGTCGAATTTCCAGACAAAACCGTGACTGCCGTCAACACGGTGTACCACAACCAGCAGCACGCATCCCGAATTCTGGCTCCTGTGGTCACAGAGCAGACTGGCAAGAAAGAACAGGCCGGCAAGAATCTGTGATTGGCCTGACACTGTTGGCATCTGTGACGGTGTCCAACAGAATATCTACGCCCCACCAATGCCCCGCGACATCTTCTCAATCTCCATTTTCTCAAAGCAACCGCCCGAAAGGACACCTCATGAGCGACAACCGTGCACAACGACTTTCCTTCGGGGCAGATGACCTGCGTTTGCCCGATGCATTGCGCGAACCACTCCGTGAGCACCTGGCCGCACTGAAGGCAAACTATCTGGAACGCGGCTGGGGAATGCGCGTAGGCTGGGGACAACGGCCGGCGTTAATCGTGATTGATATGGCCCGCTACTGGCTCGACCCCGAACTGCAGATCGGCAGTAATCTGGATAGCGTGATGGAAGGTACGTGTCAGGTGCTGGCGGCCGCACGACGAGCCGCAATCCCGATCTTCTTCACCTCGCTCGCCTGGGATCCCGCCGACCCACCCAGCCCACAAAACCGAAAATTAAAATGGTCCGTCCCAGCAGATCAGGTCGAAGAGCTCTTCGCACTCGATCCGCGACTGGAACATCGACCCGAAGAAAAAATCGTCTACAAACGCTACGCGTCGTCATTCAAAGGAACCAACCTCCACGAGATGCTGACTTCACTCTCCGTTGATACGTTAATCGTCACGGGAATCAGTACCAGTCACTGCGTCTACGCAACGTGTCGCGATGCGGTCGATAGTTTTCGAGTGATCGTGCCTCGCGAGGCCATCGGAGAACGCTGCGAGTTGATGCACGAAGTCAACTTGCTCGATATCGATATCGACCTGGGAGATGTCACGCCCGTGGCTGAAGTCGTGTCCCAACTGGACCACCTCGACCGTCCAGCCAGCGTGTAAATCGAATACCCGCAACCAGCGGGCCGGTTAGCTGTGGAGAAGGCATTGCTTCCGGGGTAAAACCTGTGCACAAAACGCATCGTGGGGTGGGGCAGTGGGTACTTCGAGTCGGCCGAAGTCCGTCGAGCTCCAACGCAACTTGGCAGCGATCAGCACTGCCAGAAAAACAATCAACAACACAATACCCACCACTGCCACCCGCAATAATTCACTGGCCTCTCGATCTGCTGTAGCCTGCTGGCGTTTCGCTTGTTCTTCCGCTCTCTCCGCGTCGTTACTCATACACCCCTGCCTGCGACATCGGTCCGCGTGCGTACTTCGACTAGTCGACAATGCTATCGTCTCGTCCCATAGATTGATATAGAGTGAATTGACCTCAGCGTGGCCAGTGCAGGAGGCGCGCGTGCCAACACCACCCCCAACCTAACGTGGATCGATGCAGTTATCACCCCGCTGCCCGTTGTCGCGATTGCTGTCACTGCTCACCATGCTGGCCTCACTATGGCCATTCGCCCTGGGCATCTCCAATCCCTGTTGGGCGGAGAACCCCCATCCGGAACTCACCGCAGACAAGTTGTTTGACCCAGCACACCTGGTCAACGTGGAAATTGAGTTATCCCGGGACGATTGGAACACACTGCGGCAGCAGACCAGGGCACTGGCCCTCTCGCTGGGTAAAACCCCTGTAGAAAGCCCGTTCCGGTATTTCCCTGGGAATGTTACGGTCGATGGCGTCTTGATCCGGAACGTCGGTATTCGCAAGAAGGGATTTCTCGGGTCGCTAAGCCAAAGCCGCCCTTCGCTGAAGATCAAATTTGGAGAATTCCAGCAGCAACACCCGATCGCCGGTCTGGACCGGCTGACACTCAATAACAATCGACAGGATCGCTCACTGGCCAGCCAATATCTCTGCTACCGTTTCTTCAATGAAACCGGGACGGTTGCATGTCGCTGCAACCACGCCAAAGTGACGGTCAACGGAGAGTATCTCGGCATTTACTCCCATGTCGAAGCAATTAAGGCCCCCTTTCTGGAGAACCGTTTTGACGACGCTTCAGGAGACCTTTACGAAGGCACTGTGGCCGACCTGTGGCCCGATTCTTTCCAACGCTTTGAACTGAAAACCTCGCAATCCTCGCACGCGCCGCTCGCACAACTGGCGGACTTGCTGGCCCAAGAACAGCTCGACCTGCAGGCAATTGGCAAACTGCTCGATCTCCCGGCGTTCATCAAGTTCTGGGCAACCGAGAGCCTGCTCGGGTTCTGGGATGGCTACACAAACAACCAGAACAACTTTTTTGTCTATCGCAACCCAGCCAACTCCAAGCTCTACTTCCTGCCCTGGGGTCTGGATTGTGCATTCACCAATGCGATGCCGCTGCCTCCCTTTTTTATCAGGCCGAAATCGGTGTATTGCCGGTCGTTGCTCGCCAACCGCTTGTACCGCGTACCGGCTATTCAACAGCAGTACCGTGAAACGCTGGTGTCGTTGCTGCAAGACCACTGGCAGGAATCCAAGTGGAATGCGGAAATCGATCGACTGGAAGCCCACTTGGAAAACAACCTGCACCCTAGCCAGCGGGACTTTTCCAAGAACCTGGAGAGGGTCCGCCAGTTTGTTGCCGGGCGGAGGAAAGTCATCCAAAAGGAACTAGCAGAGTGGCCCCTGGAAATAGCGAAAGGCCCCCGCGAACCGCTCTACTTCAAGCCGCTCGGCCAGGCCACCGCAACATTCACCACCAAATGGTATGCCAAAGAACCGGAAGACCCGCTTCACACAGGGCAACTCAAACTGAACTTGTCGCTCGACGGCCAAGCCGTCCAATTCAAAGACCGACAATTAGGGATTCACGCCAGATTGGGTGACCGGGACTCTGCGGGCAACAAGTCCGCCACGCTGGTCATCACCGGAAAACGAGCGTCAGACGACAAGCAGATCATACTGGCGGCCAGCCTGCCCGTAACCGAATTCCGACCCGCCACCGGGAACCGCTCCCTGGTCCAGGGGTATTATGTTGCGGGAAACACCCAAGGGCTGCTGGCGTTGTTCTTCCGTCCCCAGACAGAAATCGTGGCGGGTCACATCCAGCTGGAGCAAGCATCCACCGAGGCGGGCGCCCCCGTCAGCGGCACGATCGAATTGCAGATCTTAAAAATGGCGGGAGGGAAAGTGCGCAAATTCGCCCGCGATTTGGTCCTCCGCAAAACCAAGGAATGAATGTGACGCTACACCCACAAGCGGTTCGCTTATTGGCCGAGTTGGAGGCCCTGAATCTGCCCCCCATCTCGACCGTCACCCCAGACGAAGCCCGCCAACGCCTCGCCACCCCCATGGGGCCGCTGCCGGACTTACCAACGGTCCATGAACAAGAAATCGATCATTCCGGGCAGACGCTCCGGGCGCGGATTTACCATCCGACCCGCGAACCGACTGAACGACGGAACCTGATCGTCTTCTTCCACGGTGGCGGTTGGGTCCTGGGCAATCTCGATTCACACGACGGTGCCTGCCGGCAACTCGCCATCGCGGCGCATGCGGTTGTCGTCTCAGTGGACTACCGTCTGGCTCCAGAATTCCCTTTCCCCACGGCCATCGAGGACTGCCTGCAGGGACTCGTGTGGGCCAACCAGCGTCGTCAGGAATGGGGGATCGACGGCGCCGTCTGTGTTGCCGGTGACAGCGCAGGCGGTAACCTGGCGGCCGTCGTAGCGATCCGCGCCCGCACCCGGGAAGACATCCATCTCGCTTACCAGGTGCTGCTCTACCCGGTCACCGATTGCGACCTGGAAACCGAATCCTACCGCTTGTTCGCAGAAGGTTATGGTCTGACACGTGACTCGATGCACTGGTTCTGGCAGCAGTACCTGGGACAACATGACTGGACCGATCCGGAAGCTTCTCCGTTGCGGTGTCGCTCCCTGGAAGGCCTGCCACCCGCCTACGTCGTGACCGCCGAATACGACACGTTACGGGATGAAGGTGAAGCCTACGCCGATCGACTCACCGCGGCGGGAGTGCCTGTCGCACGTGAGCGGGTGGCTGGAGTCCTCCACGGCTTCATGCTGCACGGCCATCGCTTTGACGAAGTGCAGCAAGTCAACCAGCGCATCGGGCAAGCCATCCGCCAAACACCACTGCCAGAAATAACCCCATGACATTACTGCGGCCACCGCAACTGATCCTGCTGGTCGAACTGCTGTGTCTGGCACTGTATCTGGCCCCACAGACTGTGACGGCCGGTGAAACGATCGACATTGGAAGTCGTCGCGAGTTGCTGCTCGACGAACATCTGATCGAACAGTTGACCGGCAAGGCGCGCTTGCGTCTCCATCATCCAGTGCCAACCGATGACGTGTTCGTGCACGATACGCCGTGGGAGGGAAACCGCACCCTCTACTATACAATCTTCCAGGACGGCGATCGTTACCGAATGTACTACCGTGGCTCGCAAATCGAAACGACCGCCAGCGGGTACTCAATTCCCTATAACGTCACCTGTTACGCCGAAAGTCAGGACGGGATCCACTGGACACGTCCTGACCTGGGGTTGGTGGAATTTCGCGGGTCCAGAAAAAACAACATCCTCTTGTCTGGCGAGATCTGTCACGCCTTTGTCCCTTTCAAGGACAGCAATCCCGCCTGCCTCGCCGAACATCGCTACAAAGCCATTGTGGCGATTTACAAACCACAGCGAGGTCTCCACGTCTATTCTTCTCCCGATGGAATTCGCTGGGCACCGATGCACGATGCACCGGTCATCACAACGGGTTACTTCGATTCCCAGAACCTGGCTTTTTGGGACACCGTGCGGCAGCGCTATGTCGGTTTTCATCGGGCACTCCGAGGCGGGCCAGGTCAAATCACTCCGACCAGCAAAGAAACATCCACCAAAGACGTGATGACCGCGACTTCCACCGATTTCCTGCACTGGTCCCAACCGCGCTGGCTGGAATACTCAGACGAGCGGTGGATCCCGTTTACCTCCCGACCGTCACCCACATCACCCTATGTCCAGCTCTATACCAACCAGATTCAACCTTATCACCGGGCACCCCATATCTATCTGGGGTTCCCGACGCGTTACGTCGACAGCCGATCCACCTTAACCGACCTCAACCGGACACTCGCCGCCAGCGTCACGTACTTTGGCGCCGCTTATTCCGACGGAGGCCTGATGAGCAGTCGTGACGGCCAGCGTTTCAAGTTCTGGGACGATGCATTTATTCGCCCGGGAAACCCTGCCCGAAAACGCTGGGTCTACGGCGACAACTTCCAGTCGTGGGGATTGCTCGAAACGCAATCAGACATTCCCGCTGCGCCCAACGAGCTTTCGCTGTACGTCAATGAAGGATTCTGGAGGCAATGTAAATTACGTCGGTATCGACTGCGATTGGATGGTTTCGTCTCGGCGTTTGCCCCTTTGCGGGGCGGTGAATTGCTGACGCGCCCCTTCACAATGTCGGGAACCCGTCTGAAATTGAATCTAGAGACCTCCGCAGCAGGCAGCATCCGCGTCGAAATTCAGACTCCGGCAGGTGAGCCACTCGACGGCTATCAGGCGACCGATTGCCATCTGTTGTTCGGCGATTCCCTGGAACGCGTCGTCGAGTGGAAGCGAGGCAGTGACCTGAGTGCTTTGTCCGGTGTTCCCCTGCGTTTAAGAATCCTGATTAAAGGCGCTGACCTGTACGCGTTACAATTCACACCTTGACCGTCGCTGGATCCACCCTCTCCCTGCGATAGAACCCAGGATTGCAAACCGCGTGGCCGCTGGAACCACGAAGCCAGGCAACATCAAACCGGCCAGTAAAGATCCAACCCCCTGACGTGCCACGCGGGAATCACAACCCATGGTCGCAGCGTTGGTCGTTCGCCTGGATAACACCAATCGACTAAAGTAGACGGATCATCCGTCTGGCTAGGGCAAAACAACTGGATTCGCTATGCGTCGGTGGTTCATTCTCCTGCTCGGCATTCCCCTTAGCTGCGCAGCGCCTGCGGCAAAGACACGCGCCGCTGCGCCCAGTGGATCCGCGAGTCGCACGCACTGGGCCTACCAGGCGGCCAGGCGGCCGCAACTCCCTGAGATCGATCAACCGACCGGCGTCGCCAACCCGATCGATTCGTTTGTTCTCGCCCGCCTCCGCCGCGGGCAACGGACCTTCAATCCCCCGGCCCCCCCCGCGGTACGCCTGCGACGCGTGACCCTGGACTTGATCGGCCTCCCTCCCAGCCTGGACGAAGTCGACAGCTTTCTAGCCGACCAGCGCCCCGACGCCTGGGCCCGGGTCGTCGATCGGCTGCTCGCTTCGCCAGCCTACGGCGAACACTGGGGACGCTATTGGCTCGACCTGGCCCGCTATGCTGACACCAACGGTTACAACATCGACGTGCGACGACCAATCTGGCCCTACCGCGACTGGGTGATCAATGCCCTTAACACAGATCTCACCTACGATCAGTTCACCGTGGAACAAATCGCGGGTGACCTGTTGCCCGCGGCCACGCGAGCGCAACGAATCGCCACCGGATTTCACCGGAATACCATGATCAACCAGGAGGGCGGCGTCGACCCGGAAGCCGATCGGGTCAAGGCGATCGTCGATCGCGTCAACACAACAGCCACCGTCTGGCTGGGTACCACTTTGGCCTGCTCACATTGCCACGACCACATCTATGATCCATTTACACAGCGCGAGTTCTTTGCGTTCTACGCATTCTTTAACCAGACGGCAGATGTCGCGGGGGGCGTACCCAATAGCAGCCTGGAGCCGCTGCTGCGTGTCCCGTCACCGGAGCAACAGGTGGAATGGGACCGCCTGCGGAGCGCGCTGGCCAATTTGGCTGAAGGGCAAACCGCAGCACGTGAGAAACTGCGTCAGGCGGAAACCGCTTTGCTGGAATCGGTACCCAGCACGATGGTCCTGAAAGAACGGTCACAACGACGCATCACACGGGTACATCTGCGTGGGGATATCGGCAACCCGGGAGAAGTCGTCACGCCAGCCGTCCCGGCAGCCTTACACCCGTTTCCCGCCGCCGTGGGAAAATCGGGGCCGCCCAATCGGCTCGACCTGGCGCGTTGGCTGGTCGCAGGCGACAATCCGCTGACAGGACGCGTCACGGTCAATCGCTATTGGCAGCGTTTCTTCGGCACGGGACTGGTCGCGACCAGCGACGACTTTGGCAAACGCGGCCACAGTCCCTCACATCCTGCGCTGCTCGACTGGCTGGCACGTGAGTTCGTCGATGCGGGCTGGCGAGTCAAAGCGACGCATCGCCTCATTGCGACCTCGCGTACCTACCAGCAAGCGACGTACAGACCACACCAAAAGAAAAACCAGACCTCGGTCCGATCCTCCCAGCAAGATCCGCCGCTGGCTGGACCCTGGCTGGACCGCGGGCCGCGATTTCGCCTGGCTCCCGAGACGATTCGCGACCTCGCCCTGGCCGCCAGTGGACTACTGAATCAACAGATCGGGGGACCCAGCGTCTACCCGCTGCAACCGGCCGGTTTCTGGCTCGAGTTCGGTACACGAGGCTTCGACATGGAAGAGTGGCCCACTTCTGCGGCTGCCGAACGTTCGCGCCGCGGGGTGTACACGTTCTGGAGACGTACCACTGTCTATCCTGCCTTCGCCATCTTCGATGCGCCGAGCCGGGAGCACTGTACGGTACGGCGTTCCCGCAGTAACACACCCTTACAGGCTCTGAGTACGCTGAACGACCCGGCTTTCTTGCGGTGCGCAGCAGCACTTGGATTACGGGCCCTTGAGGCGAACCACTCCAGCCAGTCAGATCGGATTGTCTTCGCCTTTCGCCTGTGTCTGAGCCGGCGACCGCAACCACTCGAACTGGCGCGGCTGGTCACCTTCTACGAACAACAACTGGACCACTATCGCAACCACCACTCCGATGCGGACAAGTTAATCACTGCGGCTGACCTGGCGCCGGTGGCCCAAATCGACAGGAGTGAGTGGGCTGCCTGGACGATCCTGGCCAGCCTCCTGCTGAACCTCGACGAAACCATAACCAAGGGATAGAACCTTGAACAACGGGGACGCGCGCATGATCGACGGTGGGGGCCACTCCGCTTCGCACCGCTGCCCTCGGGAGGCCGCCGCGGAGGTGACCGCGCGCCGCCATTTTCTCAGCAGCACGACCGGTGGCTTTGTCGGCGCGCTGGGCCTGGCCTCACTTCTCAACCGCAATTCTGGGGCCGCGCGCCAACCGGCACCACTTCACCGCCCGCTGGCGGTCCGGATGCCGCACTTCGCACCCCGCGCCAAACGCGTGATCTGCCTGTTTATGCTCGGCGGACCGTCCCAGTTCGAACTACTCGACCACAAGCCCCGCTTGAACGCCTTACATGGCACGCCCGTCCCGGCAGACCTGGTCCGCGGCGACCAGTTCGCCTTCATCAAGGGCACTCCCAATCTGGCAGGTTCCTCATTCCGCTTCGCGCGACACGGCCAGTCCGGCGCGGAGCTATCCGAGCTCTTGCCCCACCTGGCAACCGTCGCGGATGACCTGGCCATCGTGCGGTCGATGCACACCGAGGAATTCAATCACGACCCCGCGGTGATGTTCTTCAACGCCGGATCCGCGTTCACGGGGCGCCCTGCCCTGGGCTCCTGGTTGACGTACGGGTTGGGCAGCGAAAGTGAAGAACTGCCCGGCTTTGTCGTGCTGGCGTCGGGCGAACCGGAAGGTCCTCCAGTGGGATTCCATCACTGGACCAGTGGTTTCCTGCCGACGGCCCACCAAGGGGTCCGGTTTCGCGGCCACGGAGACCCAGTGCTGTTTCTCTCTAATCCACCGGGGGTCACGCACCGCACCCGGCGGCAAACAATCGCCGCCCTCCGCGACTTGAACACGATCCAGCAAGAAAACATCGGCGATCCGGAAATCGGTGCCCGCATCGCTGCATTCGAACTGGCTTTTCGCATGCAAACCAGTGTTCCCGAATTGACCGACCTGGGGCGCGAATCCGCGACCACACTGCGTCAATACGGTGCCGCAGTTGGTGACAGCTCCTTTGCCAATAATTGCCTGCTGGCGCGACGCCTGGTCGAGCGGGGGGTCCGTTTTGTCCAGCTCTACCATCGTCACTGGGACCATCACGGATTCAATGACAAAGATCAGAATGTCCTGCACGCGCTTCCCCAACGGTGTCGAGAGGTCGACCAACCGGCCGCCGCGTTGATCAAGGACCTGAAACAGCGCGGGTTACTCGACGAAACACTCGTCATCTGGGGTGGAGAATTCGGACGTACGCCGATGGTCCAGCAAGCACCCACACCCACACGTCTAGGGCGTGATCATCATCCGGGTGCCTTCAGTATCTGGCTCGCCGGGGGTGGCATCCAGCCCGGGACCCTCGGCCGGACCGATGAGCTGGGGTACCAGATCGCCGAAGACGGTGTTCACATCCACGACCTCCATGCCACTCTGCTCCACCTGTTGGGGCTCGACCATACCGCCCTGGTGCACCGTCACCAGGGGCGTGACTTTCGGCTTACTGACGTCGCCGGTCACGTCGTGGAAAAACTATTGGGATAATCCAGCCCAACCCTGCCAACCCAATGCTCGAACGTCTTCATGCCACCTGCTGAATCACCATTCAGCGGGAGGGCCTGGTGAACACCACCACATCATTCCCCGGCACCGCGAGATCCGCATGCCACCGCTCCGCCAGCCAGACGAAAGTCTCCAGTGCAAAAAAACAGACATGCGTCGGATCCGCTTTGTAATGCCACCGCGCAAATGCCTCACGATCGATGACACGTTTGGTCATGATGCCCAGCAGTCCGCCCGATTTCAGGCAGGACCACAGCCTCTCCAAATCTCCAGCTGGATCATGGAGGTGTTCGACAACTTCCGAGGCCGTGATGAAATCATACTGTTGCTGAAAGACGTACTCGTCGGGAGCGTAGAACGGATCGAAAATGTTCATCCGGTGTCCGGATTCCTGGAACATGACAGAGAGCGTCGGCCCCGGCCCAGAACCAAAGTCGAGTCCCTGGCTGGCCGGTGCCAGCCGGGCCGCCAGGGGATCAAATAACCGCTGGAGAAATTGGCGATAGCGGGGATCCTGCGGTGAATTCTGGTGGCGATCATATTCGGCTTTCTCCGCGGACGCAGAGAGCCGTTGGGCGGGCAAAACAAACACCAGGCAGCAAATCGAACAGCGGTAGTAGACGCGGTGGTCCTCATAAAAAATCCCTGTGGCGGCTTCACGACAAAGCGGACAGGTCGGGCAAACAGGGTGGCAGTTCATTCGTAAAACAGCCCGTTTCAGGGTGGAATGTTCGCTCCCAGTAGCACACCCAAAACGGTTTCGTCCCGCCAGGCTGACGGCTGGGTCGCTGAGAAGCGGTATTCAATGACAACCGGTGTCAAAAGGTATAGGGTATAGCAGAAGACCACCTTCGGGAGACTGAACATGCAGAAAGCCACCCTCGTGCCAATCGCCACTCTGACCCTCTGCTGCAGCGCCGGACTGTTGGCCCCCTCCCCGATCGCCGCCGCAGCACCAGATCAGGTCGGTGGATTCGCACTACGTGAGGCGCGCATTTGCGTCACCGGATTTGATCACAATCGCCCCGATCCGTTTCCCGGGCTGGGTGATTTTATCGGCTGGGTGGGTGACGTGGTCCGGTTGGCCAACGGCGAGTTGCTGTTTGTCCATTCCGCCGGTTACTGGCACGTATCCTTTGCCACTCCTATCCAACTCAACCCGAATCTGATCGAACCCTATCGCAAAGCAGGCCTGGATCCCCAGCACCAGGCCCCGACCGGCGGCCGAATCATGGCCTGTCGCTCGCGCGACAACGGCCTGACCTGGTCCAAACCGAAGACCGTATTCGATGGCAAACTGGACGCCGGACCCAGCGCGACTATCGTGACCGACCAGGGTACGCTCCTCCAGATCATCAACGTGCAGGCTTCCTGGTATGGCTTTCCCGAGGCGCCACCCGGACATCAGAAACTTAACACCCGGCAATTGGTCATTCGGTCAACCGATCACGGCCACACCTGGAGTGCCCCCGTTCCCCTGCAGAGTTCCGGGAATTACTACACCCGTGGTCGATCGCGCGGACTGCAACTACCAGGCGGCCGACTGCTATGGATGTCCTACGATATGAACCGGGGAAGTCGTGTGCTGGATGGTACGATCCATTGTTCCGACGACGACGGCAAGACCTGGCAGGTGCTATCCGTCATCCGTCGCCGCAAACCTGACACCGACCGGGTGGCAACCGCAGACCTGGTCGTCTCGGGTGATGCCGATGCCTTACTCCAACTGGGTACTCCCAGCGACACAAGTTGGTTGAACACCGACGAAGGAGACTTGGGACGCTTGTCGACAGGACGACTGGTCCTCGTAGTGCGTCCCGATGGCGGCACACTGATTTCTGATGACCACGGCCTGAAATGGCAGCAGATCAGCCGCGTTGGGCCGAAGTATGTATACGCACCCCATCTGGTGGTGCTGGCTGACGATACGCTCGTCCTGACTGCGGGAGGTAGTGGTGGCCAATGCGTGTTCCTCAGTACAGACGGCGGAAAGAACTGGTCGAATCCGATCCGGATCGACCCCGGGGTCTATGGCTACGGCAAACTGACCCTTCTGAAAGATGAATCGATCCTGCTAGCCTACGTCCATCGGCATGCCGCGCCGCAACGTTGCTTTCTGGTCCGCTTGCGGGTCAACGCAACGCGTGATGGCATTGAATTGTTGCCGATCGGCAAGTCCCCCTGATGCCCAGGCAGAACCAAACACCCACCATGACGATTTCGCAATCATCTTCATACAACGCCACCTGGATCGGCTATTCTCTGGCCGTCCTGGTCTGGCCCGCCCTCACACTCTCCGGTGCTGAGCTGGACCTGGTCAAGAACGGCCAGCCACACGCCACGATCGTGCTGGCCCAACGCCCGACCGCCTCGGCGCAACTGGCCGCCTGGGAACTCCAGTACTACCTGCAAAAAATCTCCGCTGCGACTCTCCCCATCGTCCGCGGCGACTGCCCCGTTGAGGGAAACCGAATCCTCGTCGGAGAAAGCGTTGCCACCCGCGCACTGGCGATCCCGGCGACTCCCCTGGCCCATCAAGAATACCTAATACAGACCGCTCCAGGTGTGTTGGTGTTACTGGGACACGATGGCCCCGAATTCTCCCAGGTCGACTACCAGTCCTACGGCAGCTTGTACCAAGCCGCAGCTCAACCGATTGGGACATGTTACGCCGCGCATGCTTTCCTGGAAAACCAGCTGGGGGTGAAGTGGTACCTACCCAACGAGGTACTCGGTGAAGTCGTACCGCGGACCCAGGACATCCGCGTCGCGGCCCTGTCGATTCGTCGTCGCCCCGACCTCCCGGTCCGTTCGATCTACCCGCTATTCATCAACACGGAAAAGTTAACCTTCAGCCAGTGGGACCAACGCCAGAAGTTTCAGGCCACGTGGGTCAATCCGCGAACGAGTCTGTTGTATTGGATCCGTAATCGCATGTGGGGCGGCCAGCAACACAATGCCAACCACTCGTTCAACTCTTTCGACAAGCAATTCGGCAACTCGCACCCCGAGTGGTTCAGTACCAAGAGCTTCGCGCGGATGCAGCAACTGAACTACCAGATGGAGGTGCAGCCGTGCCTGACCGCCACAGGGTTCCGGGACCAAGTGGTCGCCATCGCACGCGACTACTTTGCCGGCCGGCCCGAACCTTTTCCCGGCGCGTACCGCGGTGCGGAGGGACGCTTCTTCTCGGTCATGCCCAACGACAACACGAACATGTGCGGATGTCCCGACTGTCGCCCACGATATCGACCCGGAATTGGCCCCGCAGGAAACGCCAGCCATTACGTCTGGCAATTCGTCAACGAGGTGGCCCGCGAGGTCCGCAAAACGCACCCTCAGGCCATGATTTCCAACTGCGCCTACTTCAACTACACGGTCCCGCCGGAGGGGTTGATTTTCGAGCCCAACGTAGCTGTTGAGTTCTGCAAGTTCTACACGTACTATGCCGACCCCCATACACAACGCCGCGACCACCTGCGCATCGCCGAGTTTGTCGACCAGAACCAGGTTCGCTTCTTTACCACCTGGGAGTACCTGCTCAAGCCGGAGATGACCGACGGGGCATTCCCCTGCCTGGTTCCACATGTGCATGTGACAGATGTCCACAGCTTGCAGAAAATCGGCGGATTCCAGGGTGGCAAACTGCAGTACCTCTACCTGCAAACCTACAACGGAACGCGTCCGGCCGGCGTGGCGCAGGCCAGTCCGGTACTGGATTTCATGAACCTCTACTGGCGGATGAAGCTCTACGACGATACGACGCTCGATATCGATGTCGCCCTCGACGAATACTACCGGTCTTTTTTCGGGCCGGGGGCCCCAGCCATGAAGGCGTTCTACACGGCAATCGAGAATCGCTGGCTGCACCTGGGTGGCGGACACGACTCCCGGTCGTGGTGGAACCGGCTGGGAACGCGTGCGTTTCTCAGTGGTCTGCAACGCACGCTGGAGCAGGCACGTGAGGCGACCGCGGTCAACACCGTCTACCGCCGGCGTGTGGACCTGATTGACGAGGGAATCCTGCAACACATGCTCAAGAGCCGTGCCCGTTATGAAACCACCGCACTTGCCGAGGCAGCACCCGTCGCGACCAGCGGGGTAGCGCGGGCACCGGAGCAAATTCCAACCCACACGTGGAATCATGATTCGACATGGGCCAACTCGTCTGTACAACACATCACCAGGACCTTGAAAAACCAGCACGTCCCGCAGCAAACAGACTTTCAATTAGCCTGGGACGACACGTGGCTGTACCTCAAGGCGTGGTGCCACGAACCATTGGTTGCGCAGCTCAAGGCAAACACGCGCGATCCGGATATAGGTGGCTTCAGTGACGACTCGATCGAGCTGTTCTTCGATCCCACCGGCCTGGGAACGACCTACTATCAGTTCTGTATCACCAGCCGCGGCGTGGTCTACGACGCCCAGGAAACTCCCAAAGCGATCGGCGCGACGGCGAATATCAACTGGAACTCGGGAATCAAAGTGCGCACCGAGGTGGGTGAACTAGGCTGGGAAATACGGGCAGCAATCCCCTGGGAGAGCCTGACTGCACACGTTCCACGGGCCGGTTCTACCTGGCGATTCAACCTCTGCCGCAACCGGTTCACCGAGACGGAGCAACCACCCTACTCCGCCTGGTCGCCGAGTCCCGCTGGCTTCCGAGCCCCCGACCATTTCGGATTGATCACTCTAAATGATGCCGAGGACCGGGGCCGCCTGGTCTGGCACTGCGACTTCTCCAGCCCGGCCTTTGGAGCCAATGGCAGTACAGCACCCCTGTTCGGCCGCAGCGGCTGGTACGAAAACACCCGCTATGCCAACCGGGGATGGGACACATCGCTGTCGGTGATCGGCAGCGGTCCGGATCGCAGGGCCTGGTGCGACATCAATACAACCTGTCCGAGTGATGTGCTGCCGATGCACGCGGTTCAAGTGGCCCCCGGAGTGGTATCAGTCCAGGCTGACTTTCGTCGTGGCGCGCTCCAGAATCAACCCACACTGTCGATTGCCGACCTCACCGGGAAACCAATCGCCATCGCGCATGCCTGGGCCAAGCGGGCTGACCTGATGGCGATCGAGTTGCCCAACGACCGCCGCAACTTTGCCGACGCCGATCATGGACTGGGTAACCTGACTGCAGCCGGCGAGTGGTTCGGTCTGAAAATTGAAGTTGATACCAAAGCGCAAACGGTCAACGTGTCGGTGCGTCGGGGCCGTGGACGCGGGCGCTGGGTACCACTCAACAAGCGACCACTGCCCTATTACGATACCGAGGCCAAGGGAACCAACTGGTTCCTGGCCCTGGGGACCTACAAGCAACAGACCGTCGAGAACAACTCACTGGAAATCGACAATATTCGCGTCGAACAAATGCCGGTCGCGCCCTGACGCGCACGGCGAGCGCCAACGTGGTCACGAATATCTGGCGCACTGGGATGGGAAAGAAATCGCACCACCAGCAACACAGAAACGATCGCGGTGTTCAGACTGGGACTGTTTTTCGAGGCCAGCAAATTCCTTTCCCGGGAGGCCGCGCGGCAGCTTCTTCAACCGCACGATGGATTGACAACGCGAACCTCCTTGCGCCACCGTTCCAAGCCAGCACGGCACAGCACCACTGCACAGCAACTCCCTGTGTCAGACCGCACTGGGCACATTCTCGCAAACGGCGCCCGACCAAACCAACGGGCACGGGGACCCCGTTTCCCGGTGGCAGCAGTATTACCTCAGCTTTCCCACAAATTTCCACCTCTGCCGGCCACTGGGGAAAGAGATCCTGGTAGGCTGTGTCTGAAATCAAACAGATCGCATTTTCCCTGGGAAACGACAGCGAGAGCCTCCGTATGATCCGCACCGCAATCTCCAGGCAAATCGGGGGTGTTGTCCTCACAGCGTTGGCGCTGTCCTGGGCGTCGCGCCTCCCCGCTGCCGACACCAACGAACACTTTCAGATCGTCCAGCAAGGCCAAGCGACCGCCACCATCGTCGTTCCAGCAGCGGCCCCGCAGTGGACGAAAACGGCCGCGGATTGGCTGGTCGAATACGTCCAGAAATCGAGCGGCGCCAGATTGCCGCTACATGTCGAAGGACAACCGCTACCAACGGGCCGGCTGATTTCGGTCGGCGCAACACGCTTGGCCAGCGAAGCCGGAATCAGCGCGGAAAACCTCAAATGGGATGCCTGTCGATTGATCGTCAAAGACCGCACCCTGTTCCTGCTGGGGCACGACAACCCGGGGACCAAAACGCATGACTGGGTCGGCGCGCGGGGAACCAACCGGGCCGTGATCAAACTGCTGGAAGATTATGCCGGTATCCGTTGGTTTCTTCCCAGCCCACACGGGGAGCTCGTGCCCCGGAGGGCGGACCTGCATGTGCCAGCGAACCTGAACGTGCATTTCCAGCCCGCGTTCGCGTATTCGGACGGGCGTTCCGTATACGACGTCAACATCCTGAATGAACCCGGCAGGTCACTCTCGGCGCAAGCCAACAATTATCGCAAGGCTGTCAAAGCGGCACCGGGTGGGCACACCTACTACGCGGCGGTTTCCAAGGACCAGTATTTTGCAGAGCACCCTGAGTACTTCGCCCTGATCGATGGCAAACGCACCGGGCGGGGAAACCACCTGTGCACGAGTCACCCCGAAGTCAAACGGCTGCTGATCAAGTACCTGCAGAGCCGCTACGACGAGGGACTGGATTGGGTATCCCTCGGTCAAGAGGACGGTTATCTCCGCTGTCAGTGCGAACGCTGTGAAAAGCTTGATAACTACCGCTGGACGGACTGGGCGGCCGAGCAGGGAGCGCAGGGCATCCCGATCCGCTGGGAATCTTTTCAACGAACCTTGTTACGCGACACACCGTGCGAACGCGTGTTCCTGTTGCACAAGGATGTCGCAGATGCTGTTGCCGAGAGCCACCCGGGTAAAGTCCTGATGTTGATGAGTTACGCACCTACCGCCTGGCCCTCCCAGAAGATCCCTTACTTCGGTGATCATGTGATCGCGGAGATGATGAATCTGAATCCGGAATACATCGCAGCCTGGCGTGGCAAAGTCGCCGGGTTTACCGGATTTACTTACTGGTTCAACACGCAGATTCCCATGGGCGTCAATGTCCATATGACGGCCGCAGAAGTCACCACGCGACTGCGTTATCTGCACAAGAACGGCTTTATGGCGATCAGCCTGGACCCGGCAGGCAACTGGGGCCTGGAAGGCCCCCTCAATTACCTGATGGGCCGCCTGATGGGCGACCCCTCGCAGGACCACGAAGCGATCGTTGCCGAGTATTGCCGCGGTGTCTTCGAAGACGCGCACGAACCGATGCTGCGGTTCTTTGATTTGCTGCAGGACCGACTGGCCGAGGTGATCCCTATCCCCGACACCGATATCGCAGCCGACTTCCGCAACACGCAATTGCCACGTTGGCTGACGACCTCACAAATGTACCTGTCGATGTACCCGCCTGAGGTCCTGGGGACACTGGAATCGCATATCCAAGAGGCAGAAAAGCGGGCCCAAACCGAACGTGCCAAAGGCTGGGTCCGGCTGTCACGAGACCACTTTGATTTCATCAAGCTGCTGACCGAGATGCTGATCTCGTACCGCGCCTACCAGGTCCGGGCCACGGATGCCAACCGCGCCGAACTGAAAGAAACTGTAGAGCGGTTTGAAGCCTATCGCCTGAAGCTGGTCCATTATCAGAAAGAGTACACCGACCAGTGGTTCCCTGGTCACGGCACATTCTGCAAATGGCTCGTGGGAAATCTCGAAAACACAGACACCGCCTATTATGTCTCCTGGGAAGACCGCAAAGCAGCGGTCCTCAAGAAGGGCGTACGGGGCATGGCAATGGGCTATGGCACCTCTTATTACTACAGTTTCATCCGCGAACCGCTTACGCTGGACCTGGACTCAAATCGTTGAAGGCAGTGGGCGAACTCCACGACATCGCGAAAGTCGTTCTATGGCACTTGCTTCGAAATGGTTCCCACTGCTCAGCACCAGCATTGCGCTGCTGCTCCTCAGCACTGGGAGTGGCTGTCGTCCCGCGCTGGTGGAGGTAGAAGGGCAGGTCATGATGAACGGTCAGCCGTTGCCACAGGCGCAGATTCACACCCATCCTAGCGACGACCGCTGGCCAGGAGCCAGCGGAATGTCCGACGAACAAGGACATTTCCGCTTGACGACGTTTATCGACAATGGATTCCAGAGTGGTGCGTTTGTCGGCGATCATCGAGTCACCGTAGTCGTCGAGGAACCAGGCCTGGGTGGTTTTGGTGTCACCGTGCTTTCCCCAGAAAAATACGCCAGCCCCAATTCGAGTGAGATCACCTTGACTGTCACAAGCGGACAACCTGTGCGGGCCTGGAAAATCGAAATGCAAGGCGTGTTGAAATCGGCGACCTCCGCGGAGCAGATCGGCTCCGGAGCCCATGCTGGCGAAGGTTACATCGCGATTCCTGTATTCCAGCAGTTTGACCGCAACAAAGATGACCGGCTCGACGCACAAGAACAAGAACAGGTCGACACCGACTTGTTGCACGGGGTCGACCTGGATACGGCAGATACGAACAATGACGGCTTCGTCGACCGAGAAGAACTGAAACAGGCATCCGAAAACGCATTCGGATCAGAAGACGCTACAGAGTCCCCCACGGACGAGTAACACAACGTGGCAATCCACTCGGCCCTGGTGGACACCGCCAATCACACGACCGGCGCTGCAGTCCAGGGTAACGGCACCCAACAATCCGACCGCACCGACACACACGGGCCTCAACTTCAGGAGAAACCTTACGATGCCAATAGCCACCAACCGCCGCGATCTCTTGAAACTCGGAGCGGGTAGTGTTACGGCCGGTTGGGCAACAGCGGCCGGCACAAGTCGTGCTGCCGACGGCATTGCCAGTTGGCCAAGAATCAAGATTACGAAGGTCACGACGTATCTGCTGGAATGCGAGCTGGAACGGGCCTTTGGTGCCTCCGTCTCGGTACCTCTCGACAAAAAACGAGATGCCTTGCTGGTCAAAATCGAAACCGACAGCGGGCTGGTCGGATGGGGCGAAACGTCTCCGATCAACGGTGCCCGCGGTACGATCGACAAGTTTCTAGCCCCGCGCCTGATCGGTCGGAATCCACTGGAATATCGGGCGTTGTGGCGTTCCCTGTGGGGTGCCAACTTTGGCAACGGGCTGGCGGTCGGTGCCGTTGAAATGGCCATCAACGATTTGCGTGGCAAAGCCCTGGGAATGCCGGTGGCGGAATTATTCGGCGGGCGGTTTCGGGATACGATCCCAGTCTATGTCTCAGCCTTGGATTACGTTGAGGGCATCGCCATCGAAGAGTGGTATCCCAGGCGTGCCGAGAAAATGGTCGCTGCCGGGCACAAGGCTATCAAAATGCGGTTGGGACGCTATTCGGTCAAGCGCGAATCCAAAGTCGTGCAGGCAGTCCGCCGTGCCGTCGGTCCCGATATCAAGCTGATGGCAGATGGCAACGGCGCCTACACGATGGCCAACGCACTAAAAATGGCGCATTATCTGCGGACCTTTGATTTTGAGTTCCTCGAAGAACCGATGCCCCAGCGTTCGAACAACTATCCCGGTTACGACGTCTTGCGTGAAAAGATGCCCTTGCCGCTGGCAGGCGGCGAGGCACTGGATTCACGGGAAGCAGCGAAGGCCCTCATCGACCGCCGCGCATTCGACATCATCCAGCCGGATGCCAGTCTCTGTGGTGGTATGGGCGAAGTCGTTTTCATCTCGGAATTGGCGCAACTAGCCGGAGTTCGTTGCTATCCACACTGCTGGGGTGCGGACATCGTGATCGCCGCCACGGTACAAACGCTGGCGTTGGTTCCCGACCCCCACTTCGGACTCCCCACAGACACCCCCTTCCTGGAGCTCGACCAGTCGGAAAACCCCTGGAGGGAGGGATTAGCCAAAGGGCAGATCGAGATCCAGGACGGGTTCGTAAGGGTCCCCCGCAAGCCTGGCCTGGGGATCACCGTCGACGAAGAACTCGTGCAGAAATACGCTGTCTGAAATACGCTGAATGAAACACGCTGGCCAGTCACTCCAGCACGAGACCACCACGCTGGAATTCGCCAAGGTATTCACCTCACAAAACATCGCTCCGGAGATGAACACCTGTCTGGACACGCCCTTCGTGTCGCGAACGTTTTCGCCAGTTCGACTTCTCCGCCGCCAACTTGTTGCTCTGCCTATGTCGTCACAGAGCATCCAGGGAATACTTCCCATGACCTACTGAATCATTGTGGATTCAATCTTTCCCGTGTTCTCATTCCAGAACCTGGTTACCGCCAATGCATTCCTTCAAGACACTTCTGTGCGCCCTTTGCTTGATTTCCTCCGCCAATGCATTTGCAGGAGAGAAACCCAACATTCTCTACATTGTTGCCGATGACCTCGGCTACAGTGATCTGGGGTGCTATGGCGGTGAAGTTCGCACCCCAAATCTCGACAAGCTCGCTGCAGGCGGAGTGCGTCTGACACAATTCTACAACACCGGCCGGTGCTGTCCCTCGCGGGCAGCCATCCTCACAGGACAATACCCTCACCGTGTTGGCCTGGGACATATGACGATCAACGACCTTGGGCAAGCCGGCTACCGTGGGGTGATTTCCACCGAGGCGCAAACCATTGCGCAGGTACTGCAGTTGGCCGACTA
This sequence comes from Planctomycetaceae bacterium, assembly GCA_002724245.1. Lineage (GTDB taxonomy): Bacteria > Planctomycetota > Planctomycetia > Pirellulales > Pirellulaceae > UBA9264. Next base: position 29,421 of record PBOG01000280.1, on the reverse strand, counting down.
TCGTTCCTTTATGTCCGGGAAATGGCACCTCGGAACGCCTGATCCAACCCAGCATGGATTTGAAGAATTCTACGGTACGCTGGTCAGTGCGAAACGCTTTTTTGACCCCAGCCATTTGGTACGCATGCCAGCGCAGAGACCGGCACGTAGATATCCAGAGGGCCAATTCTATGCCACCGACGCCGTCACAGATCATGCACTCGATTTCCTCAACCTGGCGCGGCAAAACAACGACCAACCCTGGTTTCTCTATCTGGCATACAACGCTCCGCATTTCCCACTTCACGCTCCTCAAAATGAAATAGCCAAATACAAGAATCGCTACCACTCCGGCTGGGACATGCTACGAACGGAGAGACTGGCAAGTATGAAAAGGCTCGGTATCGTACCGGCCAACACCGTCCTTAGTCCGCGTTCGCATTGGCGCAATTATGGTGAAACCAAAACAGGTGTGAATCCATCCTGGGATAGCCTGCCGGCAGAGAGGCGTCTTGATTTAGCCAGAAGGATGGCAATCTACGCGGCGATGATCGATCGACTTGACCAGCAAATTGGCCGCGTGATTGACGATCTGAGCAGCGCCGGTGAACTGGACAACACGCTGATCGTTTTCACGTCAGACAACGGTGCCTGTTTTGAGTGGGATCCGTTTGGCTTCGACATCAAATCGAGCAACCAGAACATCCTGCATCAAGGTGCAATGCTCGACGAGATGGGTAAGCCAGGTACCTTTCATAGCGTTGGATCCGGGTGGGCAAACGCATCAAACACCCCCTGGCGGCTCTACAAACATTTCAATCATGAGGGTGGCATTGCGTCACCGGGCATCGTCCACTGGCCCCAGGGAATCAAGGTCGCCGGAGGCACGATCAACCACGATCCTGCCCACATCATCGACCTGCTGCCGACAGCGATTGCAGCGAGCGGCGTCAGGTATCGAGGTAATCTATCACTTCCTGGCAGTGACTTGATTAGTCATATCAATCAAGGAGCGAAACAACGCACACTTTACTTTGAGCATCAAGGGAACCGCGCTGTACGAAGTGGTCGCTGGAAACTGGTCGCACTTGATGACCAGCCGTGGGAGCTTTATGACTTCTCCAGCGATCGCACTGAGATGATCGACCTGGCAGAGCGTTACCCCGAGAGAGTAAGACAAATGGCGGCGCAGTGGGATACGTGGGGAGCGGACAATTTTGTAACACCACTTCCCAAAGACCTTAAGGTGCCCTACTTGATGCCCGATTAATTGCCGCGCTTTTGTGCCACCCGAGTAAACAGGGCGGTGTTTGAAAAGCTTGGCCCCGGAGCGCATTGCCCCGGCAAGGCAACAGGGGGACCCGCACTCGGCCCAACGGCTGTACCTGCAGCGAGCAGCACAGCGTTTCCCGGATTACAGCGCTTCCCGGATTACCGCGCTTCCCGGATTACCGCGCTTCCCGGATTCTCGGTGCCTGAACAAATGCGTCAGGCGAGAATCGCTTCGACGACATCTCCACTGACATCAGTCAGGCGAAAGTCCCGACCACCAAAAGGGTAGGTCAGCCGAGTATGGTCGATCCCGAGGAGATGCAGAATCGTCGCATGTAAATCGTGGATGTGCACCTTGTCCTCGACGGCGAAATAACCATAGTCATCCGTCGCACCATAGCTGAAGCCACCTTTCACGCCTCCGCCCGCCAGCCACATCGTGAAACCACTAGGATTGTGATCGCGACCGTTGTTGCTCGGCTGGTCTTTTTCTTCCGCCGTCGGTGTACGACCGAATTCCCCCCCCCATAACACCAGCGTGTCCTCGAGCAAACCACGACGTTTGAGGTCTTTCAGTAATCCGGCAATCGGTCGATCCACTTCACGGGCATTTTCGGGATGCCGCTGCAGCAGGTTCCCGTGCTGGTCCCAATGGCCAGAACCATTTTGATGGGTCACCTGGACCATCCGCACACCTTGCTCAATGAAACGCCGTGCCAACAAACATTGATAACCAAAATCACGAGTCGGCTCTTCGTCAATTCCATACAAGCGGCGCGTGGTTTCGGTTTCCTCCGTCGTGTCCTGTACCTGGGGCGCCGAGGTCTGCATCCGGTACGCCAGTTCCAGCGCCTCGATCCGGGCCTCCAAATCAGAATCCGCCAGGGCAGCCTGGTGGTGACGTCGATTCAAATCCTGGACAAAATCAAGCTGCAAACGTTGCCGCACCGGTGTCAGCTGAGGATGGATGTGCTGAAAGCGGGCATCGCGAACGGGACTGCCCGCACGGCCCAGAGGAGTCCCCTGATAAACCGCGGGTAGAAAAGCGGTACCGTAATTGTTGACCCCACCATGAAACATGGTCGGTGAAATCGTAATAAATGCTGGCAGGTTGTCATTTTCCGTTCCCAGACCATAGGAGAGCCAGGAACCGAGACTGGGGCGTATAAACGTATCACTTCCGGTGTGCATTTTCAGCGTCGCACCTCCGTGTGCCGGATTGGTACCATGCAGCGACCGGATCACGCACAGGTCATCGACACAGGAAGCGATCTGGGGAAACAGCGAGCTGACCGGCAACCCCGATTGGCCGTGCTGGCGGAACGACCACGGTGAGGCAAAGAGCTTGTTGTTGCTGTCCGCAGTGGAATGAAATAGCAGTCGAGGCCGGTCGATGGGCAACGGCTTGCCGTGGTCTTTCTGGAGCTGCGGCTTGGGATCAAAGGTATCCATCTGAGATGGACCACCCTTCATGAACAGAAAGATCATGCGTTTGGCGCGCGGCGCATGGTGCGGTGCTCCAGCGGCCTGGGCAGGCGATCCCGCAGTGGCGCCCCGCGCAGGGTCGCCCAGGATACTGGCCAGTGCCAGGCTACCGAAACCGATGTTGCAGCGACGCAACATCTGGCGACGAGAAAACGGTTCGGCAGGCATCGTGGAAAACTCCGTTCGCTTCAATCCACATAGACGAATTCGTTCGATAACATCAACGCCTGACAAAACGCCTGCCAGGAGCGAACCTGACGTTCCGACAGGTCCACATCAGCCAACGTGGCCTCGAATTGACCGAGGAACTCGCGGGTTCGCTGTATCTCGCGTTCCTCGGGTGGACGACTAAAAGCGGTTTCATACGCCAGGCGTATACGGTCAGCTGTCACGCGCGGCGTGCGCTGTCGCAGCCCCCTGGCCATGGCGTGGCCACATTGAGACACCAGCTGACTATTCATCAATAACAACATCTGAGGTGGTACCGTCGTGGTCGCGCGACGACCTGTCACCAGACTGGGAGTCGGAAACTCGAAGGTCTGAAAAAGAGAATAAACCTTGTTACGAATTACTGGCTGATAGATCGAACGGCGGTAATTGTCATACCCGACCAGATGACGGCCTGTCTTGGCATCGTTGACGTACTGACGTGGCTTGAGTGTCAATAAACTGCCATGCATTCTGGTGTCGAGCAGATCTGCCACAAATAACAAAGTGTCGCGAATCTCTTCGGCCGTCAGACGGCGCCGCGGAAAACCACGTATCGCGTCCAGCGCCCCGGGCAATCGCTCTGCCGGGGAGGCCCCGCGGGGCAGCGCGGGTACACCAGCTGTGCGATAACTGGCCGAACCGAGCACGACTCGATGCAGGCGTTTGAGCGACCAACCCCGGGCAACCAATTCTACCGCGAGCCAATCCAATAACGCTGCGTCGGCAGGTGGACGGCCAAGCCGACCAAAATTGTCGGGGGTCTCGACCAGCCCTACTCCCATGTGCCATTGCCAGATGCGATTGACGATCACCCTGCTCGTCAGTGGATGTCCCGCAGCAGTGATCCAGCGCGCCATCTGTAGCCGCCCACTTTCACGCGCGCCAATATCCACCGCAGCATTCTGTCGCGTCAAAATTTCCGGGAGGCCACGCGGCACCTCTTCACCCAGATCGAGATGGCTCCCCCGCCGATGGACACGCAGGTTCTGGCCGACACCTTCTTCGACACACATCACAGACACCTTCGCCGATGCTGGTGCGTCCGCAGGATCGAGAACCACTTCCCTCTCCAGCCAGAAACCGTCTCCTTTGCCGCGTTTGTCAACGATTTGCTGCATGGTCCGGGTACTTTTGAAAATCCCGGCGAGCGCGTAATAGTCGGCTGTTGTAATCGGGTCAAACTTGTGGTCGTGGCATCTGGCGCATTCCAATGTCAGGCCCAGCAAAGCTTTGCCTAGCGTCGCAATTTGATCATCGATGATATCCATTTCCATCTTCACAGGATCGACTTCACGCAGGCCCTTGGGGCCCAGCGAAAGAAAACCCGTCGCCCGTCTACGATTGGCAGACAGCCGGGCCAGATGGACCTTCCAATCCACCTCTTCCTGACCAGCAGGACGCGGGGGCAACGGTAGTAAATCGCCGGCAATCTGCGAGCGCACAAACTCATCAAACGCAATATCGCCGTTGAATGCATCAATCACAAAGTCGCGATAGTGAAACGCATTCACATAAGCCCGGTTTTCGTCCAGACCATTGGAGTCGGCATAGCGGACAATATCCAGCCAGTGGCGAGCCCAGCGTTCTCCGTAGCGAGGCGAACTCAGCAGGCGATCGACTGCCCGGTCAAAGGCATCCGGCGCAGCGCTGGCCAGAAAAGTCTGTAACTCGCCGGGTGTGGGCGGAACTCCCGTCAAGTTGAAGGTGACGCGGCGCAAGAGAACTCTCCGCCCCGCCTCTGGCGCAACGGACAGACCGGTGGCTTCGAGTCGCGCCAGTAGAAACCGGTCAATCGGCGTCCGTGACCAGGTCCGCTTGCTGACAACGGGAAACCGCGGGCGCTCGACCGGCCGAAATGCCCAGTGGTCGGTCGGCACAGATTCCGGTTCCACTGGAACGGCTGACACCGGCCAGGTTGCACCGTCGGCCAGCCACTGTTCCAGGTCAGCAATCTCGGCGGCGCTCAACTTGCGTTTCCCGTCTGGAGGCATCTTCAACGATCCGGTTCGCCGCACCGCCCGCAACAGCCGGCTGTTTTGCGGCTGCTCTGGATCGATCGCGGGCCCCGATTGGCCACCGCGTTGGAGACCCTGCATCGTGTCCAGCCGTAAATCGCCGCGGGCCTGCCTGGCGCCGTGACAACCGGTACAACGCGCCAGCAAAAGAGGGCGAACACGCCGCTCAAAATGTTCCTGCCGGGCACGTCGTTGGCGGGCGTCAACGGGGCCCTCTGCAGCGGATGCGAGACCCGCAACGGCGACAACGACGCCAGTGGCGACGGCAATCCGGTTCATGGCTGATCTTCAAAGCCGTGATGAAGGTAGAATCGGTCGGACCCGATAGTGTGCCAAGCGGGTTCTTCCCGGCGTTCGGTTCCGTGACGAAGAGTCTGAATCATATTAGGGCGGCTACCACGCATTCGCAACGATCCCCCTGGGGAAACCGTCCGCCAGAAATCGGTTTACAGGAGTCTGGAACAGACGGGCAGACACGTTTGGAAGTCTGCACTCGCCCAACGCTGTCAGTGCTGGCCACACCCAGGACGTATCGCCGGCGATGCCCGTCAGGTCAGCTTGGGCTTGAAAAGAGCGGCGGCGGCAGCGAAAACTGACGGGGTATTCGCGGATGCGGGTGACGGAGGGAACCAGGCATGAAACGGCTACTGCCATGGCTATTGCTACTGAGTGTGGCAGCAAGTGCGACCGCGGACCCACCGCGCGCCGACCTCGCAGGCAAACACTGGTCGTTTCAGTCGCCAACCGCGACACCGTTGCCAGCGGTCCGCAATACCCGGTGGCCGCGCCAACCTGTGGACACCTGGATACTCGCCAGGCTGGAAACCGATCAGCTCCAGCCCGCGGCCAGAGCCGAAAAGGCCACACTGTTGCGTCGCACCACATACGGTCTAACGGGACTCCCGCCCACACCCCACGAGTTGCAGACTTTCCTGGCCAGCGCTGCGCCGGATGCGTTTGACCGCGTGGTGGATCAGCTGCTCGCTTCCCATCATTACGGTGAACAGTGGGCACGGCACTGGCTCGACCTGGTCCGCTACGCGGACTCATTGGGTGGTACCGCAAACTTCCCCTTTGCGAATGCGTACCGTTATCGTGACTACGTCATCGCCGCCTTCAACAAGGACAAACCGTTCGCGCGTTTTGTGCAAGAGCTGGTAGCCGGTGACCTGCTACCAGCCGGAGACGCAGAAGTCGAAGCAGATCGCCTGACCGGTCCAGGAGCTCTGCTCCTGGGACCCCACATCCTGAATAGTCCGCTGGACGCGGCCGCAGACCAAATCGGCATGCTCACCCGCGCTCTGCTCGGCATCGATATCTCTTGCTCACGCTGCCATGACCATCCGTTTGAACCGCTGACGACCGGCGACTTCTACGCGCTGGCCGGCATCTTCACCAGCACCGAATCGAAACGATTCGAACGCCAACTGATATTGCCCAGTGGAGAGACCGTGCAGGTACTGTCTGTGAAAGAAGGGACCGTCAAGAACTTGCGGATGCGACAGGGCGACGCCCCCGATGATGCAGGCACAGAAATCCCACGGAGATTCCCACGCATCCTGGCAGGTGACACACAAGTCCCAGTGAGCGAGACCCAAAGTGGTCGCTTGGAACTCGCCCACTGGCTGACACGGGCCGACCACCCACTGACGTCCCGGGTAATCGCCAATCGCCTCTGGCAACGACACTTTGCAACAGGTCTGGTGGCCGACCCGGATAATTTTGGCACCTCGGCCGTCCGCGGACCCAGCCACCGGCACCTGCTTGATTGGCTCGCCCTGCATCTGATGGAACGGGACTGGTCCTTAAAATCGCTGCACCGCACGATCCTGCTCTCGGCAAGTTACCAGCAAACCTCCCAGGTCTTCCGCTCGGAAACCACGCACGGAAACACCGGACACGTGAGCGACCCTGAGAATCGGCTGCTGTGGCGGCAAAATCGTCGGCGTCTGGAAGCAGAAGAAATCCGCGACACACTGCTCTCGATCAGTGGCCAGCTCAACTCGACGATGGGAGGCAGCTTGTTCACAAAGCTCGGCCTGGGAAATAGTGCCGAACTCAAAAAAAATGGCCGCTTGCAACAAGTCGTAAACCACTACCAGAACATCCTGCAGCGATCGATTTATCGACCGGTGATCCGTACTGAGATGCACATGGCAGAATTGCTCGACCTCTTTGATTTTCCCGGACGGGATCAAATGACAGGACAGCGCCAAACATCGACCAACGCACCCCAGGCTTTACTCTTGATGAACAGTCCATTTGTTCTCCAGCAGGCCCATCACACGGCCGCGTCGTCACTGCTGGATCAGGAGGTCGACGCGTCCGTACGTGTGCAGCGTGTCTACCTGCGAACACTAGGCCGCGCCGCAGAAACTGCCGAAGTCACCACTGCACTCCAATTCATCACCGCCTGGGAAACCAGCTTGCTGGAAGAACCTGACCCGACCGTGCGCCGCGTCCAGGCCTGGGAAAGCTTTTGCCAGGCCCTGTTCATGCTCAACGAGTTTATTTACCTGGATTAGCCGTGATCACCCGCAGCCAGACAACACCTGTTTCCTCTTGCCTCGATCGCTTCCCTTGTCCGCCAGACCACGTGTCCCCTGGACCCCGCTCATGACGATGCCCCCCACTGCGAACCGCTGGCTCTCTCGCCGTGAGGTATTACAGAAATCTTCTGTTGGCTTCGGCCAAGTCGCGCTGGCGAGCCTGCTCGCTCAACAGCAGACGGCGCGGGCCGACCGACAGATCAATCCACTGGCGCCTCGACCGCCGCAGTTCGTCCCCCGGGCGCGCTCCGTGATTTTCTGTTTTATGCAGGGCGGTCCGTCGCACGTAGACACATTCGACTACAAGCCACTGCTCACACGCAACAACAACAAAACGATCCCACTGGCCAACGCAGACGGAAATCACGGCCGGACCGGTAAGATCCTCAAACCCTTCTGGCGTTTCCGCAAGTACGGCCAAAGCGGGATCGAAGTCAGCGACCTGTTCCCGCATATCGGTCGCTGTGTCGACGACATCTGCTTCATCAACTCCATGTATACCGCCGGAGCCAGCCACTTCCCGGAGCAGATGCGGCTGCACACCGGCTCGGAGCGCCTGATCCGACCAACTCTTGGTTCGTGGGTGTTGTACGGCCTGGGAACAGAAAATGAAAACTTGCCTGGCTTTATCACGATCTGCCCCTGTTACAACTTTGGCAACATCACGCTGTTGCGCAGCGCCTTTTTGCCCTCGGCGTATCAGATGGTTCCCATCGGACGCAGCAATGCGATCAGCCCACCCCCCTCGTTCCGCAAGGCAACATTTCGCCATACCAGACACCCGCATCGCAGTCGTGCGCTGCAGCGGAAACAACTCGACTTCGTGTCGGCACTGAACCGGCGAAAGCTGGTGCAGACAGGACCGGATGCGGAACTGGAAGGGCGGATCGCCTCGTTTGAAACGGCTTTCCGCATGCAAACCGCCGCGCCACCGCTGCTCAATTACGCTGATGAAACCGCGGAAACCCTGAAGTTATATGGCGTTGACAAGCCGGGGCCAACCGAAAACTACGCGCGGCAATGCCTGCTCGCCCGCCGGCTGGTCGAACGGGGCGTCCGCTTTGTCGAGCTGTACCACGCACCAAACTCGAACGACAGTGGCTGGGATCAGCACAACGAACTGGCCAGATACCACGCATCCCACGCGCGGGAAGTCGATCAGCCAATCGCGGCCTTGCTCATCGACCTCAAACGCCGTGGTCTGCTCGACGAGACTCTGGTTGTCTGGGGTGGGGAATTCGGCCGCAGCCCTGGTGATGAAGTCACCTCGAAACGCGGGGGCCGCGACCACCATCCCTGGGGCTTTACGTTCTGGCTGGCAGGCGGTGGTGTTCAAGGTGGTATCAAGTACGGAAGCACCGACGAGTACGGCTACCACGCTGTCGAAAATCGAGTCAACTTCCATGATCTGCACGCCACCATCCTACACCTGCTTGGGCTGGACCACCGGCAGTTAACTTTCCAGCACGGTAGCGAACAGGTGAGGCTAACCGATGCTCTAAACGGACTGGACGGAAACGTGCTCCACGACATCATCTCCTGAACGCAGTGCAGTACGCTGATTGACAGGACGTCAACGTTGGCACATCCTGGGCAGCAGGTCGGCGATGGCCTTGCGCAAGATCCAGATTTTTGCGTATCTTCACAGAAACAGGACAACCCTATGCGTTCCAATCAGATCCAGCGACGGACCTTTCTCAAATCCTCCGCGAGCCTGGCTGGCGCAGCGTTTGTCACCGGGCGCGACCGCCGGGCAGCCGGTTTTCAGAGTGCCAACGACCGTCCGCGGGTCGCAGTCGTCGGTTGCGGAAGCCGCTGGGATCAACGCGCTACCATTGCCAACGGGCCGCACGGTCTGGGCAAACAGTTCCCCAGGTTTGCTGACATTGTGGCGGTTTGTGACACGGATGCGCACCGCGTCGAACGGGCCCAGGGGCTGGTCAAGGACTGGTTGAAAGTAACTCCCGAGGGCACAGGCGACTACCGCAAGATCATCGACCGGGATGATATCGACGTTGTGCATATTGTGACACCGGACCATTGGCACGCCAAAATTGCCATCGAAGCCATGCTCTCGGGCAAGGATGTGTATTGTGAAAAGCCAATGACGCTGACCATCGAAGAAGGTCAACAGATTTGCCAGGTACACCAGCGAACCGGTCGCATCTTTCAAGTCGGCACACAACAACGCAGCATTCCCCACATGGTGCAGGCGATCGCCCTGATCCGCGCCGGGCGTCTGGGACAGCTCAAGAAGGTCCAGTGCGCGATCGGCGGAGCACCCAGCAGTCCGCAGCTTCCCGTCGCCACACCAGCCAGTCACTTCGACTGGAATCAATGGGTCGGCCCGGTCACCATGACCGAGTTCCGCTACCTGGCGGGCGCACGCAATGAAATGAAAAGCTGGTCGCGTACACACTACGAATTTCGCTGGTGGTATGAATACTCGGGTGGCAAGTTGACCGACTGGGGAGCGCATCACGTCGACATTGCCACCTGGGCGATGGGAAAAACGGATACCGGTCCCGTCTCCATCCACCCCTTGATGGTCCAGCACCCGGTCGACCTAGAAAATGGACAGCCTATCCAGCGAGACCGCTACAACACGGCCACCGCCTTCCACATCAAGGCAGTGTTTGCCGACGGCATGGAATTACTCCTCCGCCACGACGGCGACAACGGCATCTTGTTCGAAGGAACTGAGGGCCGTATCTTCGTCAATCGTGGACGCCTGTCCGGCAAACCAGTTGAGGAATTGAAATCCAATCCGCTCCCACCAGACGCCTTGGAAGAAATCTACGGCCGCCCCCTGACCGATCACGTCACCAACTTCTTTCAGGCCGTCGCCGATCGGCGACCGGCCATCTCAGACCCCGGCAGTCACCATCGGGCGCTCTCCACCTGCCACCTGGCGGGCATCGCCGCCCGCCTGGGACGTGAGCTGCGTTGGGATCCCGCGGCCGAACAAATCCTGGGCGACCCGCAGGCTCAAAGCTTTGTCAGCCGTGACAAACGGAAAGGGTTCGAGATCGAGACCTGATACCCCGCCGGGGTCCGTGGCAGGACACTTTCTGCCCACCAGGCTTCCACCGCCTGGCCCCTCGACAAGCATCTTTACCGGCGCACAGTGCTCGCCACCAGTGCTCGCCACCAGTGCTCGCCACCAGCGCTCGCCACCAGCGCTCGCCACCAGCAACCGATCCGCTAAGGTCCGGACTGACTGTCTGCACTGGGGTTACTGGTTACCCCCAGCAAGTCGTAGTCGACAAGCATTTCGACTCGCGTGACCGTCACCGGCGCTCCTGCGTCCAGCTGGCTGGCCGTTACCGATACCCGGTTCGGCCCCTGTACTGGCAAGATGTCGACCAGCGGAATCTGGAATTGATCTCCGTCCCGCAGCACGCTGGCGGGTGGCAACAGCTGATCGTTGAGTCGTACTTCCAACACAGCCTCGGCCGACAGACCCTGTACCGCCATTTTCAGCCGTGCCGTCTTGAGAATGTTCTCACGACGAGCCAGCGGCAAATCATCGCCCACATAGAGGTCAACGTGGTAGGGCTGGCCCGCTGCGGCAAGTTTCAAACCACGACCTGGAAACCAGCCGGCTGACAGGAAATGTTTTGGCCGCCCCCAGAGCGTCAGCGGGCTCTTCAGATCACGCAACAAGGCGTAATCTGCATCGTCAAACGGGTAGTAATTACGTGGTTCCGCGCGGGCTGCAAAGAAATTGAACAGATAGGTATCCCGCTGCCCCATGGCGTAGTAGTTAGACATCCCCGCGCGATACATGGAAGGGGTGGCCCGATAGGAATCCGGGCCAGCAATGACGCGGCACATACTGTCGGTTCGCCGAGCCAACTCCAGAAACGCACCCAGTGGAATGTCAAACTGGAAGTACCGGTCGGGAGACGCCGGCACCACGTAATCAATCAGGTTCTCTTTCATCCAGCCGCCCAGATCAAAACCGTAGTGCTGACACAAATCAAGCGTGTGAGGGACCCGAACGATCAGAAACCGGCGGTGGCCGTCATCCTGACTTCGGGCGTCCAGCCAACGGCGTGCCTGACGCACCATCTGTGTCACCAATCCACTGTTGTCCTTTCCCGTTCCCACGGGAAAGAGCGTTGGCTGGCGTGAGAAATCCATTTCAAATCCATCGGTTGCGTAGCCTTCGATCAGCTCGCGGATCTGCCCCAGACGGTAATCACGAACCTTCTGATGACTAAAATCAAGCGCACCGCCATTGATCGTCAAGTCCTGATTCTTCATCCAGAACTCACCGGTCAGTGGGTGCTCTCGAGGTGGTACTTTGTTGAGAAAATGCGTATCGTTCATCCGTAACGAGGGGACAAATTCCAGTCCCTGCTGTTGCGCGCGGCGCATCACAATCCCCAGCAAGTCAATCTTCTCTTTGCGCAACATCTCACCGATTTCACGCAGCCTGTTGAAGTAGGTGTAACGGGCGTTACGACGCGTATTCTCTACTTCGCGCCAGCCTAAACTCGAGGCAACCCGGGAGGGGTAGTAGGCCTGATCCGATCCCATGTTGGCGCAAAACACGAGCGTGGTCACTCCCGTGCCAACCAGCACGTCAACCGGGTAGTTCAATTGCCGCCGCTGAAAAGGACCTTTCAGTAGAAACACCGTACGGTCGCCATCATCGTTGTAGAAGAACCGGGGACGTGGTGGCTCCGCGGCCGCTAGCGCGTGTCGATCAAGGCCGGGAGTCGATGCGGCCAGGGCCACCAGCAACCAGGCACCGACCCACTGCCTGCAAACACGGCCCGTCAAACAGCCTCTGCGGTAAACGTCCATCTTGATGTACCTCTCTGGAGTCAAGGCCTCTGGAGCCAAGGCACTACGGCGACGTGCCGACAAGGATTTACGGCACGGATTTACGTCACGCCGGTCGGCAGACATAATCGCACATCTTGGTGCGACCTGTCTTGGCCGTCAACGGACCACTGTAGCGGCCGCCCTGAAACGCCCGCTACAGTCGCCAGATAAAGGCTTTGTATGCGTCATTTCGGTGGACAACGGCAGGACGACGGTTCAAACCAGCAGATGCAACGCTCTCGCACATCGCCCCCGGGCCAGGTCTCACGACTGGACAGGCAGCGTGTGCTGGCGTTGGCCAGACCTGAATGGCGAACGCTGTCGTTGGCCACACTGGCCTTGCTGGTCGCCGCTGCTGGCAGCCTGTCGGCACCCACCCTGGCCGGCCGCCTGGTCGACAGTGTCAGTGAGGGCGGACGGGCGACGCTCGATCGCACGGCACTGCTACTATTAGGAGTATTTGCGGTCAGTGGCCTGGCCTCTGCCTTTCGCAGCTATCTCTTCCGCGTGGCGGGGGAACGGATCGTGGCTCGCCTCCGCGGCGATCTCTACGCAGCGGTGATGCAACAAGAGATTGCATTCTTCGACAAACGTCGTACCGGTGAGCTGATCAATCGCCTGGCCTCGGACACAACGGTCCTGCAAAACGTCGTCACGGTGAACCTGCTCACCGCACTCCGCTTCAGCCTGCAGGGACTGGGCGCGATCGCGATTCTGCTGTGGACCTCGTGGGAACTAACGCTGGTGATGCTGGCGGTGGTCCCCCTGGTCGCCATCATCGCTGGCGTCTACGGGCGTCTGCTACGTCGCGGCAGCAAGGATGTCCAGGACGCCTTGGCGCGCACCTCGGAAGTCGCGGAAGAAACCCTAGCGGGTATCCGCACGGTCCGGGCCTTCGCGCGGGAATCCACCGAGGTCCAGCGTTATCGGGATGCGATCGAAAAGAGCTTTCAACTGGCCCGTCACCGGGCCAAACTGGTCGCGGTCTTCACCGGTGTGATGAGCTTTGCCGGCTTTGCTGCCCTGGCCGCCGTGTTGTGGTACGGCGCCGTTTTGCTCAGCCAGGGTGCACTTGGATTCGGTGAACTTACCAGTTTTCTGTTGTATACATTTACGGTCGCTTTCAGCATTGCGGCCCTCTCCGGCTTGTGGTCTGAATTCGCGCGGGCCGCCGGAGCCAGTGAGCGCGTCTTTGAATTACTTGATCGTCAGCCCCAACTCAACAACTCAGGAGATTGTCTTCAGGACCTCCAGGGGAACCTGGAATTCGATGACGTGGTCTTTGCCTACCCGGCGCGTCCCGACGCACCGGTCCTGACCGGTTGCAATCTACACTTAAGCCCTGGTTCCGTGGTCGCGCTGGTCGGGCCCTCGGGTGGTGGCAAATCGACAGTCGCCGCCTTGCTGTGCCGCTTGTACGATCCGCAGCAGGGTCGTCTGTTACTGGACGGGCATCCGTATCCCCAACTCGATGCCAGCTGGCTGCGCAAGCAAGTGGGCATTGTCAGTCAGGAGCCCATCCTGTTTGCTACTTCGGTACGCGACAACATTCGCTACGGTCGACTCGATGCGACCGACGATGAGGTCGCAACCGCGGCACAAGCCGCCAATGCGCATCAATTCGTGTCTGCGTTTCCGGAGTCCTACGAGACCCGGGTTGGTGAACGGGGAGTGCGGCTTTCGGGTGGACAAAAACAACGGATTGCCATTGCCCGCGCCTTGCTCAAAGACCCCACCATTCTCGTCCTCGACGAAGCGACCAGCGCCCTGGACACCGAGAGTGAGCACCTGGTACAAGAGGCGCTGGAACGCTTGATGGTAGGACGCACCACACTGGTCATCGCCCACCGGCTGAGCACCGTCAAGGATGCGGACCGAGTGATCGTCCTCGACAGAGGTCGAATCGTCGAGTCCGGCACACACGACGAGCTGATCGCTCACCAGGGCCTCTACAGACGGCTGGTCGAACGTCAATTTCAGATCTGATGCAGCGAACACCGCATTACGACCCGCTCAAGAATCGCTGCCGCTCGTGCCATCTTTGGGAAATCGACACTTGCCAACTGTTCCTGGCCATCCCTTGCAAACTCAAGGCAACGCCACCACACTAAGTTGCAACGTTAATTTCAGGACTGATTCCGTCAGTCGTCCGCCACAGCGACTACCGCCTTATCTGCACGCACTCGAAGACGTTTCGAATGACCAATGCGCGTTTACCTGGCTGGGTCTCGCAGCTGTTCGCCGCAGTATTTGCGTCTCTCCTAGGCACCGTTCCAGCCACCGGCAAAGACCTGGCACCGTACGACTTCACCACGTTCTTTGATATCACTCGTTTGGTAAAGATCGACCTGAAGTTGGCCACCGCTGATTGGGACAAGATGCGTGTCCAACATCGTCCACTGGTCAAGACGCTACGCACCGACATTCCACCGTCCGATCAAACGAGTCCGTTCGACTACGTACCGGCACAGTTAACGATCAACGGTATTGAAATCGGCAAGGTCGCTATCCGCAAGAAAGGCTTCGTCGGCTCACTTGACCATGAGCGTCCTTCACTCAAGATCCAGCTCAGTCGATACAAGAAGAAGAAGTTTGCCGGCCTGGAGACTTTGACACTCAATAACAATCGGTAAGACCCTTCGCGCATTCATCAACTGATCGGCTATCAGTTGTTTCGCGCTGCAGGACTCACAGCCTCCCAGTGCAACCTGGCGATCGTCCGTGTCAACGGCAAATCGCTGGGTATCTATTCGAACGTCGAGTCACTCGACAAACATTTCCTCCGCCGTGCATTCAAAGGTGCCAAGGGGACGCTCTATGAGGGTACTGTCTGCGATTTTGCGAACGAGTCACTGATCCGCTTTGAGCATAAAGTCGGGTCCAAGAAGAATCGCAAGAACATCGCGAAAGTGGTGACTGCACTCACTGCACCACTGGAAACACGGCTGAAGAAAGTCGGCAAACACCTCGATCTCCAGCGTTTTTTGCGTTTTTGGGCAATGGAAGTGCTGGTCGGTCACTGGGACGGTTACGTCAGTAACAGAAACAACTATTTCGTCTACGTCGATTCAAAATCAGACCAGCTCCAGTTGCTACCCTGGGGCCTCGATCAACTGGCTAGTGACCGCAACCCGTTCTGGGAATGGGGATTTAATCCACCCAAATCGGTCAAAGCAGACGCCGCCATCCCACGACAGCTCTACCAGGTTGATGCAGGTCGGGAAAAATATTTCGCGGTAGTGCGAGAGCTTCTCGACACGGTCTGGGACGAAAAGAAAATCACCGAACAAATCGACGCGCTCCAGGATTTGATCGAACCTCACACAATCATCCGCGGTGATAGAGGTCGGCGCCACGCCGGACGTCTGCAGCACTTTATTCGTCGGCGTCGCCAAGAAGTCTTGGCTGAGATTGATGATGGCAAGTTCCCGGATTGGCAGTTGGCACCGCGTGAGTTACCCAGGAACCTCGAAAAAATCGCCGATATCGAGGGCAGCTTCGCGGTTCAAAGGGATAGCAACGAGAAAGGCAAGGATGGGTTCATCCCCGCTACGGGGTCAGGACAGCTGACATTGAAACAGAACGGACAAACCATTGCCATCACGTCACCCACGTTTGGGATCCGCCAGAACGGGCGCGGCTCCGTCACGCTCAGAATGCATCGCCCCGCCGCATCCGCTGGCGAAACCCAAACGGTTGAAGTCACCTTTCCACGGCCCCGGCTGACAGACAAACAACCCGAAGCTTCGTTTCGGATTGACATCTTTGCTAGTCCCGCCCAGGGCAATCTGTTGGAGGCCAACTCCCCAGAGCCCCTTGGTCAACTCGGTGGCTATCTGACAATCACAAAATTTGGCACGAAACCTGGCGACCGCATCGAAGGGCGCTTAGAGAGTGAAGCCTTTCGCTGGCTTCCCCCAAAGGAAAAATAACGCGGATAACGGTTTTCACTGGCATCGTCATGGGATGTTCCGCGCCGGGCGCAACCGCTTTGATCGGATTCGTCGCTCCGTGCGACGCTCGAGGACATGACACCGTCATCCCCACCGTGTGCGGAAACGCCTGGAAAGCGGTACGGCATGGGAAGTGGCAAGAGGTCTGGTAGACTGCTCCGCAGACGAACCTGCCCGCTGCGGCTCCCCCCTTCCACCACCCGAGTGATCGGCATGCATTGCGACCCACCCCGCGCCCTGGTCCTCTCGCTGCTGGCAGGCCTGGCCCTGCTGGCGCCAACATCGGCTGAGGATATCAAGCAGACGCCTGTGTATACGCGAATCAAGGCAGCCATCGATCGCGTACCGGCGATCGACACCCACGAACACCTGCGTGCCTACGATCGCCTGCCGACACGGGTTTCCACACCACATGGGGCGGCGATGACGCTCTACAGCATCTGGTCGGGCAGCTATTTCCCTTGGATCAACCCGCTCAGCCCGTGGCCGGCCAATGGGGATTTCAACACCTGGTGGCAAGACGCCCAGCACAATTTTGACAACGCCCGGGCTACCAGTTTCTATCGCTCGATGCTGCCCGCCTTTGCAGATCTCTACGGAGTCGACTTTGACACGATTACGGATGAGCAGGCCGTTGCACTCAACGCGCGGATTGTCGAGAACTACCGCAATGACCAGTGGCTCCATGAAGTCGTCGTGGAGAAAGCCAACATCGAACTGATGCTGATCGACAAATACTGGAACCGGCTGAATTTCGACCGGGAATATCGCTTCACAGCACCCGTCCTCAATGTCACCGAGTTGATGCGCGGTAGTCACCCCGATCGGTTCACTTCGGACAACGACAGCCCTTATGTCTTTGCCCGTCAGCACAACCTGCCCACCACGACACTGAACGACTACCTGGCTGTCATCGATACCATCTTCACCACAGCAGTCCGTGCCGATGCCGTCTGTCTGAAGTCGACCCAAGCCTACCAGCGAAGTTTGACCTATGAACCGGTCAGCCAGACCCGCGCCGAGGCGATCTACGGCAAAGCGGCGGACGTCATCACCGCTGCAGAGCAGCGCGACTTCGAGGACTTCATGTTCTGGCACGTGTGCAAACTGAGTGAAAAACACAACCTGCCCTTTCAGATCCACACCGGCCAGGCGCGGGTTCAGGGCTCCAACCCCTTGCTGCTGGTCAACGCGATTGCCGCCCACCCCAACACCCGCTTCATTCTGTTTCATGGCGGTTATCCCTGGATCGGCGAAACAGGGGTGATTGCCATGCGGCACCGCAATGTGTGGATCGACTCCTGCTGGTTGCCAACGCTGAGCTACACGATGGCCAAACGGGCGTACCAGGAATGGCTGGAAGCGGTCCCGTCCAACCGCATTCTGTGGGGAGCCGATACGGTCCACGCCGAGGGCATTTACGCGATGACCGCATTCACACGTCGCTGCCTGGCCGAAGCCTTGGCCGAAAAAGTCATCCGCAAGGAACTGCGTGAACCGCACGCTCTGCGTATCGGCCGACAAGTGATGCGCGACAACGCGTTGCAATTATTCCCCAAACTGAACCGCATGCTCTGGCGGAACAAGTAACGCCGGTGGCGGGCAAACAAATCGTTCAGGATGCCACGTCATGACCGGCAGCCACCAGACTGGCCACGGCGGCCGCCAGGTCGACTTGACGGACCAGCAAATAATCGGTCTGGAACGTAGAAATCGCAAACAAGCTGATATGAGCCGCAGCCAGTGTTCCAGAAAGCGTCGCAAGCACGCCCACCAGTGAGAAGTCGAGCGGACCGACCACCCGCAAACAGCGCCAGTCCCCTTCTCGTGCAACCTGCTGGGGCACCCGATCCTGGGAGCAGACGATCGACAACTCCTCCGCAGTCCGGGTAATCGAGACCACTTCACCACCGGCCCAAGCGGGAATCGGGTCCGCTGCTGTGAGTCGACAAACGGCAAACGTGTCGGCGAGTGTCTCCAGCTTGAGCCGCTGCGGCATCTGATTTGTGTCCTGGTAGCCACCACATTTGACCACCGGCTGCGGTGGGTACTTGGGAAACGACGGCTGGGTCCGGGACAACTGGCAGAGCAAAAACACAGAGCCAGTCCCAGCCACAACCTCGCGCACGTGGCGACATGACTTGCAAAGTGTCTCCATCAAAACCGATCCTGCTCCGCAGCTCCCCAGACGCGTGGCATACCGTCTGCGTCGATCTCCACATGAATCACATGCGGGTTACAGCACACCGGGCAATCTTCGACGTACTGCTGGTGTGACCCGGCAGTGGGATCGATGGACACCACAATCTCTTCCCCACAATGATCGCAAATATAGGTGGCCTCATCATGCATGCCGCTGATTGTAGCAAGCCAACAGAAACAGCAGGACCTGGCGGGGGCTTCCACAACACTGGAAAACGTCGACGCGGGGCTGCATTCCCGCGCCACCCCCTCCACTTGTTCAGGCCACACGACACGTCACTCCGCCATCCACAACGAGTTCCGCACCGGTGATGTACCTGGCTTCATCCGATGCCAGAAACAGCGCGGCCGTCGCCACATCCCAGGCATCACCAAAGCGTTTCATCGGGATAATCTGCCGGCGTTGCTCGATCATTTTCTGGACGTCGCCCGCATACTCTTCTCCGAGACTATGCTCCACCAGCGGCGTGTGCATCAATCCCGGTAGGATCGTGTTGGCACGAATCCCCCGCTGCGCGTAGTCCACGGCGATACTCCGGGTGAGCTGATTGACGGCCGCCTTACTCGCCGCATACGAGATACACGAATAACCGACGTGGCGCATGGCGGCAATCGCGGAAATATTGACAATCGCACCACGACCCTGCTGCACCATGTGCGGCAGACACGCCTTGGATGTCAGATACATGCCCTTGACGTTGACGGCAAACAAGCGATCCCATTCTGCTTCAGTCACGTCTGCCACATCACCGGTGGCGAACAACCCCACGTTATTGTGGAGAATATCGACGCGCCCGAACTGCCCCACACAGGACGCCACGCAGGCCTCCACATCCGCCGCCTGGGATACGTCGGCCTGAAACGCAGTGCACTCGCCCCGTTCAGCCGTGATCAACCGCTGTGTTTCCTGGGCAGCACTTTCCTGGATGTCGACCGCAAACACCTGCGCGCCTTCGCGCGCGTAGAGCACCGCAGCCGCTTTCCCGTTACCCCACCCCGGACCAATCGAACCTGCCCCCATGACCAGGGCTACTTTGTCTTGCACTCGCTGCGGCATACAGTCACCTCTCTTTGTGAAATCAATCGTCTCCGACAAGAACTCTCACTGCGATGCACAACGTGTTATGCAAAGCACCCGCAACCTGATCCACCAGAAAGACGAACCTGATAGTCTGATTCAATTAACTCTGCAATTTGCTCCGCATGGAAGCCACACAGCAGACCGCCTCCACGCCCAAATCATATCACCATCAACGCAATGGCCGTTTAGTCCGGTAGGATGTTTGATCGTCTGGCCGTGGTGGCCCATACCCCTGTGGACACGCCGCGTTCTCAGATGTACGCAGCCCGACAGAAACGTCACAACACGTATGACGATACCTGACAAACAAAACGACCTGCACTACCTGGGATCTTGCACCTTTGTCTTCGAGAACCCGAACTGGCTCGCCAACGTGCTTTACACGGGACTCTGTCTGCTCTCCGCCAGCGTCATACCAATCCTCGGACAACTGGTGGTCATCGGTTACCAGTTTGAAATTATCACGGCACTGCACACGCGGAGCACCCCGACCTATCCAAACTTTGAAACCGACCGCCTCAGTTACTACCTGACGCGCGGCATGTGGCCATTTCTATCTCACCTGGTCGTGTTTCTCGTATTCGGTCTCATCCTGCTGGCCGTGTCGCCCCTGGCCTTCTGGGTGGCCTTTCAGCTCGGTGGCGGTATCGGAGCCGTGGTGGCACTGGCCACCGCTCCCTTGTGGATACTCGCCCTCGCGGTCTGCACGACGCCGTGCTGGCTCCGCGCAGGTTTCACTCGGAACCTTGGTTTTGACCTGGCTTTTGCCAGAGACTTCATCGCCAGGACGTGGCTCGCGTTGCTGTTGTCAAGTCTGTTCTCGTTGGCCGTGAACCTGGTATTGGTCTGTGGCGGTCTAGTGCTCTGCTGCATTGGAGCCCACTTTACGATGGCCTTCGCTTCGTTGATGCAGGCCCACCTGACCTGGCAGGCATACGAAATCTATCTCGCGCGGGGAGGAGAGCCGATCGCAGTCCCCGCGGCGCAAACGACAACCACGCCCATATTCCCTCCACAGTTTACTGAACATGTCCGGCGCGTAATGGTACTGACAGTCGTCGCGGCGGAAAATCGGCTGGACGACCCGATGGCGATCCTGCAGTCTTGTCACTGGCAGCTCACCGGCATGGCTGCCGAGCGCAACCAGCTCCTCCGCGATCTGGAACTGGCTGCCGCTGCCGGAACGGATGTGACAACCTATGTCAGCGGGATTGCTGACCAGTTATCCAGCGAACAAAAACGGACGCTGATCCAGGCTGCCTTCCTGGCAGGCACGACCGACGGTCGCCTCCAGCCATCACACCTGCAGCAGCTACAACGCCTGGGTCCGGTGCTTGGATTCACGGATCACGACCTTCAGCAAATCATCGCCGACGCCGGTTAAACCGCTTGCCGAAATCTTGAACGTTACCTTATGTTGCACCCTGGAACTTGAAACCGGACGTTTGTTCAGCCCTGGTGACAAACAGGCCTGGAGCGCGACAGACGAGTTTCAGCTGACCCACACCCTTGAGAACACAGCCAGCGAACAAATCCCACAGCAAACCGTGAGGCACTCTTGATACCGATGCAAACGTGGCTGCGTACCTGCCTCCTGCTGGCGGCCGGGTCATTGCTGCCCGGGTCATTGCTGCCCGGGTCGTTGGCTGCCGGCACTGCCCGACCTAATGTGATTCTGATCCTGTGTGATGATCTGAATGACTATGTGGAAGGGTTTGGCGGGCACCCCGACAGTCAGACTCCCAACCTCGCGCGGTTGGCGCGAAGCGGGATGCGGTTTCTCCAGGCGCATTGCAACGCGCCCATCTGCGCACCCTCGCGGGCCAGCCTGTTCACCGGAATCTATCCACACCATTCGGGCTGCTTTGGTTTCCAGCGGTGGGACCGTTACCCGGTACTGAAAAACTCGCGCACGTTGATGGATCACTTTCGCGCCAACGGTTACCACACGCTGGGAACGGGAAAATTACTGCACCACCTGGTGCGCCAAGAGTGGAGTGAATACGGTAACCCGGCGGACTACGGCCCCTTCGCCTTTGACGGTACCCAACGGATCGCCCATCCTGACGTGCCAGCTCCCTACCGTGACATCGGGGCGGTAGACGGCTCTTTCGGACCGCTGGTGACCTTGGCAGGCCGCACGAGCGCCACAGGCCACCCGCTGCAGTGGCAAACCGGGGGGTGGGGACGCGTCCGTGTCCTGCCGGTGGCCTCGCAAGAGGACCGCGATCCGACGGCAGATGAACGCAACGGCGACTGGGCCGTGAAAAAACTACGCCAATTTGCCGCACAACCGGGCGACAAACCGTTCTTCATGGGCGTGGGTTTGATCAGGCCCCATACGCCTCTCGTCGTTCCCAAGCGTTTTTTCGATCAATTCCCACTCGACTCCCTCCAACTCCCCGTAATCAAACCGGGTGATGTCGACGACACACACGCACGTTCTGTGCGGGGAATTCCCACCGGTCAGGAACCCAACGCGTCACGGACAGCCGACATGGGACTGCGGTTGTTTCAAGCGCTCAGCGCCTCCTACCCCTCACCGCATGAGGGGCTGCGGCGATTCCTACAGGCCTACCTCGCCAGCGTGGCCTCAGTCGATGAACAAATCGGCCGGATTCTGGAAGTCGTTGACGCATCACGCTTGAAAGAAAACACGATCGTGGTGGTCACCAGTGACCACGGTTGGGGTATGGGAGAAAAGGATTACCTTTACAAGAACTCCTTGTGGCAAGAGAGCACGCGCGTCCCCTTGATTGTGCGTGTTCCGGGTATCTCGCAACCAGGTAGCAGCTCAGACCAGCCGGTCTCGTTAATCGATCTCTACCCGACCCTGGCCGACTTGTGTCAGCTCCGTGGTGAAACCAGGAAAAACCCACAAGGACATCCTCTGGACGGTCACAGCCTGCGGCCGCTGCTGGAGAACCCCCAGGCTGACACCTGGTCAGGTCCACCCGCAGCGCTCACCGCGCTCTACAAATGGGCCCAGCACTATGACCCTGCCCGCCAGAGTTACTCACTGCGGAGCGTGAACTGGCGCTACATCCGCTATTCCAATGGCCGCGAAGAACTGTACGAGACCAGCCGTGACCCGCATGAATGGACCAATCTGGCAGATTCCACCGAGTATGCCACGCAGCTGCTCTCTTGGCGCCAGCGGCTACAGCAGAGATTGCCCGCAACGGGCGCGATTCCACCTCAACTGACCGGGCCTGCGGCCCGTCAGAATCCGCCCCAACGCAAACCAGGCTACTGGAAAGATCGTTACTATAAAAAACATCCCGGCGCCGACGCGGATGGCGACGGACGTTTGTCCTGGATGGAATTCCGTGCGCACCGTGGGCGGCTGTTCGACATGCCGGCGATCCGCAACCCGGCAACGCTGGCTGTGAAGGTGTTGCAACCATGGCACCCCGTAGAAGGCCGCGTGCCCACACGCCAGAAACTGATCACCATCCGGGTTGGTGCAATCTGGCCCGGCCAGGAATACCGCATGCCAGTACGCCTGACCGTGCCGGCCGACCGGCCGGCCGAGGGGTTCCACCTCACCGGTAGCCATACGGCCCGCCGGCTGCAGCGGGACGGGCGGCTGTCGCGACTCGATCAACAACTGCTGCGTGGGGGGGTCGGCCTCGTACAGACGGTCGTACAAGTCCTCGAACAATCGGCACTCGGCGCCGTCGGACGAGAGGCCGAAGCCCGCTTCCTCAAGTCCCTCAACCCGCAGCACAAGATCCAGTACTGGGCCTGGCCCGCCACCCTGATGCGGGCCATCACCGCGGCACACGCCGAAAGCGAACATTTTCAGGCCGACGGCAAAATTGCCATGTCGGGTGGCTCCAAGAATGGCGCCACGCCCTCACTGGCAATCCTGCACGATGCGCGCATGACAGCCGTATTCGCCAGCGTCTCACCGATCTGGGATTCGCCCCTGCGGCTTTGTGATCGTCAGGCGTGGGACCAACTGGAAGCGGCGGGACCACTGCGTCACCCGTTCCTGGGCGGACATTACGGCCCCCTGTTTAACCGTCAAGCGCTGGCAGCGGGACGCACCTGGAAGGAACTGCAGCAATTCACCCGTGGCTTCGCCAAGGCGGTGTTCATTTCGCGTAATCTGGACGCCTTGCGTGCCCGCCAGGTCGACCTGCTGTTCCACCCCGGCACCCACGATTTCGTAGCGTTTGACCTGGCCTGGGGTGGTGCGCACCACCCGACCATTCCACTCTATCTGGGCGCCAACACCGGGCACGGCAAACGGCCCGGCCATCCCCGTATCGAACCTGATGAACGGAACAAGGCCGCGTTTCTCCTGCGTCACTTCTTCCCAAATGAAATCGAGCCCTTGCTGCCACCACCCACCATCTCCCATCAGTTGCGCGACGGCCATTTGCAGGTGACCACTCGTTTCCCGGCCGGCGCAGAATCGTCGAGCGGACGCATCTGGTGGATCTACGACCGACCGCCGGATGGTAGCCGAGGCTACCTCGACCAGATGATCCCCGACAATCAATGGTCCGACATGCAGTTTGATGAAGCCACCCGCGCTTGGACCGTCACCATCCCGCTCGACCCCGCAGCATCCCGCATCGATTTTTTCAGCAACCATCGGAAAATACTGCGCTACCGCGGTGATCGTCTAGCAACGTACATTTCATCGCCATACACCCGGATTCGCTTGTCGGCCAACCCCTAGCGCGCTGGACACCGCCGCCCCTGGTGGATGGTCTGTCCGACATCGCCCAAGCCACAACAAAAACCGTTGTGGGACAAACTGTCGACGCAGCGTGTCTGCGTCACTCCCCGGGAACCGCGCCTTGGCAAATACTCATGCTGGAGGTGACTGCCAGGGCCCCTGTACTTTGCAGCCGGGCAATCGCTGTTGCAGCTCGGCCACCGCACAGTCCGCAACCGCTGAGGCGCGCAGATCGAGCACCCGCAACTGCTGTAATGCGGCCAGTTGCTGGATCGCCTCAGGTGGCAAATCCGCTATTTGCAGTCGTAATATCTGTAATTGTCCGCACTGCGCAATCTGGCCGATCCCGGCAGCGGTCACCGCCGTCTTGTTCAAATCGAGCTCGCGCAGGTCGGCAAATGCCGACAGGTACCGCATCCCCGCATCCGTGACGCGGGTGTTGTAGAGACAGAGCAATTCCAGTTGTGTGAACCTCTGGAGCACCTCCAGTCCGGCATCGTTGATCGCCGCATGCCCCAGGTGCAGGGTACGCAGCCGCTGCGGCGCCGATAGCTGAGATAACCCGCGGCCCTCGACGCGGGTCCCCCAGAACCCCAGGTTACTGAGCTGATCCAAACCCGCCAGGTGAATCAATCCAGCATCGGTCACCGCCGCATGGTGGAGATAGAGCTCACGCAACTCAGTCAAGCCGGCCAACTGCGCCAGCGCACTATCGTCGACTCCCGTTTTGATCAGGTAGAGCCGCTGCAGCTGCGTCAGCTGCGCGATCTGTTGCAGCCCAATTCCGGTTACTTGCCGGCCCGTTAACGACAACCGCTGCAAACCGGTCAGGCTACGGAGCGGCTCCAACCCCGCATCAGTAACGCGGGTCTTGGTAAAATACAGCTCCCGCAAGCGGGTCAGGCCCGCCAGGTGCTCGACATCGGTATCGACGAACTGTTTACCCTGCAGGGAAACCCCCTGGAGCCGGCCCAGGTCATCGATCTTGCACTGACCGCCGATCTCCTTGAGCCGCTCCATACAAGCCGCTTCCATTGTGGTGGCCGTCTGTTCCACCTGCTGCTGCAGCTGGGGCCAATTCTCGAAGCCGTACTCGTGCGCGAGCACCTGCTGGGCCAGCGCTAAGGTAAGCCGAGACCCAGCCTTACCGGAACTCTGCGTGATGACTGCCATTCTTTGCTGCGCCGTCGTATCACCCGCCTGGCAATCACGGAACAGTTCTTTCGCCTGGTGACGAAGTTGCCGGAGATTGGCACCCTCAGGAAACCTGGTCGTCGACATCGAGAACTCCTTTCACACGCACCACCCCTCCCAGTAACAAGGCCAGACAACAAAACATGGGAAATCTCATGAGCACAGCCTTCGTTGTTGTAAGTTGGAAATCAGCACCTGCATGGTTCACATCCGGATGAGCGCATCCATTCTTTGGATCAGTAACCCGCTAGGTCGCTCCGTGTTTTCTCTGGAGAACGTGGCGACAGACAGCTCCGCCAGGCTGGACGACCACCAAACAAAAGAGCACCTCTGATACCACTTCCCCTGACAGCGCCTGCAGACACCGCCCGCCTGTGCCTCGGCAAGCATTCTGATCGTCCTGGTGCTCACCTTTTATACGGTTGTTCTTTCCTTTCGCGCAGGACTGGCTGCTTCTCTCCACGCCCCTTGCGGTCCAGGCCAAAACGCCACCAATCAGGTCAACAATCACAAGTAAGATCTCAAGAATCCACATCATGCCCTCCGGTGCCGTAACGCTACTCTGGATCAGCTTCTCCACTTTTCAGCCTGGCGATCGCCGCTCTTGCCAGTTCTCGGTCTTCTTCCGTTTCCGCCTCTTTCAACCTCCGTTTTAATATCCGCTTTAGCTGTCGCTTCTCTCGTTTGTTCATTCCAGTTTCTTCATCAACTGCCCCCTCAAACAAGAAGAGCTCCAGAATCCACACCAGAATTTCTCCCGCCCACATCAGCCATCTCCGTTATTCGAGTCTGACTCCTTGCCGCCTGACTTGACTTCAGCCTCTTGTCTGCAGCAGTTGCCAGGACCAGCAGCCTGCTTTTGATACCCGTTGTCGGGACGTCGAGACTAGCCCGTCGCTGTCGCTCCATCGATATTACTTATTGTATAGATGTTACTTGTTGCCCAGCAAAGCAACTGAGGAAAGCAACTGGGCTGAGGTGACAGGTCCGATCGTACCATTGGCCCATGGTCCCCCAGTCAGCTCCTCGACCTGACAGCAAGAAAGAACCGCACACCGCACCTTTTTTCGACGCCGTTCTTACGAAGCAAGGAACACACTGATGAGTCTGGATGAAACGCGTCTGCACACACTACTGGGAAAAATGGTCAATGACATGGGAGCCGCGGCGGTAGCACCACTGGTCATCCTGGGCGACAAACTGGGACTCTACAAGAGCCTGGCCGCCGCCGGACCACTCTCAACCGAGAACCTGGCACAGCAGACCGGCACCACCGAGCGTTACGTGCGCGAATGGTGCGCGAATGGTGCGCCGCGCAGGCCGGATCGGGGTACATCGAATTCGACGCCGAGACGAACCGGTTCAGTATGACCCCGGAACAACAGGCCGTCTTCGCCGACCCCGACAGCCCGGCCTGCATGACGGGTGGTTACTACGCGATCAGCTCGCTGTTTGTCGATGAACCCAAAATCAGCGAAGCCTTCCAGACCGGCAACGGAGTTCCCTGGGGCGAACACAGCTCCTGCCTGTTTTGTGGAACCGAGAAGTTCTTCCGTCCGGGCTACCAGACGAATCTTGTATCCGACTGGCTACCCTCCCTGGAGGGAGGGGTCTCCAAACTGGAACAGGGGGCCAAGGTCGCGGACGTCGGCTGTGGCCACGGTGTTTCCACACTGGTAATGGCCGCCGCTTTCCCGCAATCCGAGTTCATCGGGTTTGACTTTCACGGCCCGTCGGTAGCACGTGCCAATGTGCTGGCTGCGGAAAGCGGTTTGACCAATGTGCGGTTTGAAGAAGCCAGCGTTAAGGACTTTCCGGGCACGGATTTCGACCTGATCGCGTTCTTTGACTGCCTGCACGATATGGGGGACCCGGTCGGCGCCACCCAGCACAGCCGACAAGCGCTCAAAGAAGACGGGACGCTGTTGCTGGTCGAACCATTCGCCCAGGATGAACTGGCGGAAAACCTCAACCCGGTCGGCCGAATGTATTTCAGCTTCTCGACGATGGTCTGCACTCCCGCCTCCCTCAGTCAGGAGGTCGGCTTGGCGCTCGGTGCCCAGGCAGGTGAACGCCAGCTCCGTGAAGTGGCCACCGAGACGCCGTTCAACCTGGTCCTCGAAGCGCGCCCCTAAAGCCGCATAATGGTATTCTGCCCGCGGCAATACCGGCGGAGGTCGTTCAGGGCGGCGCCCTTTTGTTTTAGGATAAGGAACCCTTGTGCAGCACCTTGCGCAGGACGGCGGACGCACCTCTGGGGCCCTCGGCATGACCAACTGCTATTCCTTCCGTGACGCCACACGACCACCCCGGAGCGCCGTCGGCGGCAAAGCAATCGCGCTGATCGAGGCGACCAGCGCCGGCTTTGCGGTCCCCGACGGGTTCGTGCTGGGGGTTGGTTTCTTTGCGCCCTGGCTGGAGACGATCCAACAGAGCCCCCTCTGGAGTGCCTTATTGGCAGCCGCCACGGAGCATTCGCCGGGTGCAGCGACGAACAAAACCTGGCTGAGACCGCATTGCGACGCGTTGCAGCAGCTGTGCGGAACACTCGCGCTGTCACTAGCCCAGCGCGACGAACTGGAGCGTGCGCTGGTTCCGTTTGATGAGGAAACGCTGCTGGCGGTGCGATCTTCGTCGCCGGAAGAAGATCTGGCAACCGCTAGTTTTGCCGGCGGGTACGAGACCACACTCGGTGTGACGCGAACCACACTCGAAGCGGCTCTGGTCCGTTGCTTTACCTCGCTGTTGGACGAACGGGTATTCACTTACAAGCAACAGAACCAGATCCCGCTCGATAATCCCCGGATCGCTGTGGTCGTCCAACAGCAGATCGCCAGTGAGGTCAGCGGGGTCGCATTTTCGTTAAACCCGCAGAACAACGACTACGACGAGGTGGTCATCAACGCCAACTTTGGTCTGGGAGAAACCGTGGTGGCGGGGCAAGTCACGCCAGACACCTACGTCGTTGACAAAATTGCCGCGGAGATCCTCGACCGCCAGGTGGCCGACAAGACCACCGCGGTCTGGTTGCGGCCCGACGGGGGAACCGAGCTGCGCCCCCACGCTACCCCCGATGTACCGGCACTGACCGACGCAGAGGTCCTCCAGGTGACTGCGCTGGCGGAGTCGGTAGAACGCCATTTCGGCCACCCTGTCGACATCGAGTGGGCCTGGGCTGACGGCAAGCTCTACCTGCTGCAAGCTCGACCGATCACCACCTGGCTGCCACTCTTCTCCGAGATGCGCACGGCACCCAGTGCTCCCCGACACCTCTACCTCGACCTGATTCTGCTGACCCAGGGGTTTTCCGAGTCCCTGTCAGTCCTGGGAGGCGAACTCTGGGGCCGCATGTTGACCGCCATCAAGGGTCCTATGATGCCCGCCGGTCCGGACGGCATTGTCTGGAACATTCACGGCCGGCAGTACATCCATGTATCGAATATGCTGAAGGCCTTCGGCCCGCGGTTACTCTTGAAACAAATCGGCACGTACGACGCTTCCGTCCGCGCGCTGTTTGACTCCCTCGACCTGGCCCAATTCAAACCCCGCCAGAAACCGGCCGCCCTGCGCGGTTACCTGCCGCGCTCACTCAAGCACCTGCTCGGCCTGGCACCGAGTATGCTGCGCAGTGTTTTGCGCGGACGCCGCGCGATCCGTGACTTGGAAGACGGATCGGCCGACATTTTTGACAACTGCCCCGCCGAACTGGCAACCGAACACCCGTTCGACGAGCTGGTCGAACGTGGCCTAGCCCGCTTCGCAGGACTGAACACGTCCATGGTTGCGCTCGTCGCTGCGCTGCTTGCCCGCGCCCGGCTGTACCGCATGTTCAAGAACCACGATGTTGACGACCTGCTGGTCCAATTGGGTATGGATCTGCCAGGCAATCCCACCAGCGCGATGGGCTACGCCATGTGTCAGCTGGCGGCATTTCCCGAAGTGCGTCAGGCCG
>PBOG01000279.1 GCA_002724245.1 Planctomycetaceae bacterium | reverse complement strand
TAACACTCGGCTGCATTCCCGTGCACACGGGACTCGTCTGAAAGCGGTTCGCCACGCTCAGAGATTCCCCACGCTCAGAGATTCCCCACGCTCAGAGATTCGCCACGCTCAGAGATAGAGTACGGTCGCAAATCGTTTGCCGTGGTTCCGCGGCGCAATGTTTCAAGTTGCAGCTTCGATTCGGGCGTCTTGTGGTCTGATCGGCCAAATTCGCACAAGACAGCACACCTCGGGAACGCATCCGCTACACCATAGCCACGGGTATCCGTTTCCTAATTCGGCCAATGAACCATCCGCAGTGCAGGGGCTTTGTCGCCAGCACTGCCGGAGATACGAACCCACGCTGAAACGCCCTGCGAAGGGCCACCAGCCGGGCAGCCACTCAAGAATATCGGAGCTGACCAGACGCAGCGTGTCAAAGGGCGGGGCCTTTAACTCGTCCCCAGTAATCTGGCGATCGGTTTGCCTTCACTCAAACGGATCGGCCTGCCGATCGGCGAAACGACTTCGTGGCGTGGGTCGAGGCCAAGTCTCTGAAACAACGTGGCGTAAAGATCGGGCACGTGGATCGGGTCTTTAGGCTGTTTTTGCTTGCCCTCGGGGTCGGTCTGGCCAATCACCAACCCCGCACGCAATCCACCACCTCCGACAAGGCAGGAAAAACCGGTCGGCCAGTGATCCCGTCCCTCCAGCGGATTGATCCCTGGTGTACGCCCGAATTCGCCAATACACAAGATGAGGGTTGACTCGAGCAGCTCGCGGTCGCGCAGATCACCGATCAAAGTGGCAAACGCCGGATCAAGTACGTTAGCGCGTTCTCGATGCACGGCAAAGTTATTAACGTGACTATCAAATCCACCCAGCGTGACCTCGACTGCGCGTACGCCTCGCTCAACGAGCCGACGCGCGACCAGGCAACCTCGCCCAAAGTCCGTATCCCCATAGCGGTCACGAAGGGCACGCGACTCACCTTTGATCTCAAATGCCTGTAGCTGCTCAGAGTCCATCATGCGCAGCGCGCGAGCCACCATCTCTTGATGCTGCGTGGCTGCTACCTGTCTCTGACGCTGCTGACGAAACTCGCGCGACAGAATCTGCAGATTCTCCAGACGCCGATTCTGGCGGGCACCCCGTACCGGAGCACGCATATTCGGAATACTACGCCCAGGCGCATAGACTTTGAAAGCGTCATAGGCGGGCCCCAAGAAACCTCCGCGTGCAGGCCAGGGGCTGTTGCCAAGAGAAATGTGCCGGGGAATTGCGACCGCATCCTCAGGCAACATGCGCGCCAGTGTCGCCCCCACGGCAGGGTGTTTCAGTGCCGGCACCGGGCGGTAACCTGTCTTGACAAAATAGGTCGCGCGTTCGTGGTCACCCTCGCTCGACACCAACGACCGAATCACCGATAACGCGTCAATCTGCTCGGCCACTTGTGGGTACAGATCACTAATCAGCAAATCGGGGATCCTGGTAGGGATCGCCTGCGTCTCACCACCCGCAGCCGTCCCCGGATGTGGGTCCCAGGTTTCCAACTGACTCGCCCCTCCCGCCAACCACACCAGAATCAGTGACGTGGGGCGCTCCGCACCGCGCTGGTGTCGCTGGTTCCCCCAAAGAGGCGGCAGCGCACAAGGAAGACAGCCTCCTGCGAGCATGCTCAACAGATTTCTGCGAGATCGGCCGGCAACCGTCAAACCAGAGAGCGTTTCAGTCATCCTTATCTCTCAACCACAAAACAGCTGGCAACCAGACACCCCATAACGCAACACCAGGAACGCAGTGCCTCAGTGATTCCACGCGAAAGGCTCGCTGTTGAATAAACTCCAGACAAGATCCTCGATAATCTCTTTGCGCTGATCCGGGCTCTGACCGCGCAGTTGCTCAACAAAAACCGCCTTGAGCTCAGCGGATGGACTGCGCGTCAAGCAGAGCAGAAAACAGTTTTCGACCACGTTTTCGTCATCAGGAGAAACAGCCAGAACCCTCCCGGCTGAAGAAAACGGTGAAGCCTGTGACAGAGCATTGGACAATTCCCCGTTCATCCGCAATAGCGCCTGGGGAATAGTCCCGGGGTGGATCTCCAATTCATCCTCCCCCAGGTCACCATACTCCTGTAAAAACTCGGACTCACGAATCAACCGCATGGTACGGACGATCAGATGAGAACGCCGGTCAATCGTTCCCACTGAACTGGCCTGCAGCATGGCACCAATGACTTGTTCGGGACGCAAACGCGTCAACGGAAACACGGCCCACTCGTCCAGCAGGCGATTGACCTCACCCTCACTGGCAGCGGCAACAACCTTTTCTGCAGGGTCCTGGTCTGCCGAGTGCTGTGAGTCCAGCAAAAAGGGACGGGAAAGTACGATGGCCAGGATGAGCTGGCGCAAATCACGACCGCGATCACGAAAATCAACCGCCAGGATGTCCAACAGGTCCTCGGTAACCTGCTCTGTTGGATCCGGCAGATCATCGACGGGCTGCAGGTACGGCTTGCCGAACAGCAAGCCCCATACCCGATTGACAATCGCCCGATCGAAACGGCGCTGGTCGGGATGCGTGACCCAGGCTGCCAGTCGGGCGCGGCGCGTACCGCTGGCGGGCAGCCACTCGTCGTGGAAAGGTACCCTGGGAACAACCTGCCGTTGTTTGCCGCTCTCTTGATCGAGCACTTCAAATTCGACCGACTGGCCATCAACCTCTGCACGATCAAAGACACCAAGTGATAAACGAGTCTGCCCGAAAAAAGCGGCGACGCCTTCAAACTGGCTCTGTTTCCAATCCGAAAAAGGATGATCATGGCATTGGGCACAATCGACACGCTGGCCCAGAAAGGCTCGAAATACTCGACCGGCCAGTTTTTCTTCTTCCAGCTCTCCCATCACCAGCGCGGCCGTGATGAAGTTGGTAGACGGACTTCCCGTCCACAACCCCCGATTGGCAATCATTTCGCGGACTATGTCGTCATAGGGCCGATTTTCAGCGAGCGCCTCCGTCAACCATTCCACGAATCGATCACGTCGATAGACAATAAAATCGCCGCCATCCACACCGACATAACTGCGTGCTAACCGTTCTGCGAAATACTCGGGAAAACGTCGGTCACGCAGCATGCCTGTCACCCACCGCGCCAACCGATCCGGAGCCCGGTCCGCCTCAAAGCGACGTATCTCTTCGAGTGCCGGCACCGTACCATAGAGAGCCAGGGACAGACGTCTGAGGATCTGGAGTTGCGGAGCCTGAGATGCCGGGACCAGACCGGACTGGTCCCAACGTGTCTCAAAAAGCCGATTCACTTTGGCGACCGTGTCGCTCATCTGAAACGAGGGCTCTACGTCAACTCGGCCGTCACCGGATCGCTGCAACAGAAAGGGGCGCCAGGTGGCCCACACCACCAGCAGCACCACTATCTGGATAACCGCTAGTGGAAGAAACCAACGTAACACGGCAGCCATGCGCTCGCCTCTTTCAGCAAACACTCGATCAATCACAGTGCCTTCGTACGCAGCACTACCCAGTATAACTAACAAGGCACAATAACTAACAAGGCACAGGCCAGCATTGTCACGTATAGTACCCACTCCACAAGTGGTACGACATGAATCAGACCGCATCTCCACAGCCAGCGCATGTCACGCTCAGCAACGCCGTAAGCAGCGTGCCCTCTGGTGCCTTGAAGGAACACGGACCGGCTGGAATACAGGTCGAGTCTTTCCCCAATCCCTGGAAACATCCCTTTGCCGCCTTGCGGTGGATTCCAGCTCGTATCTTTGGCCTGGCCAGCCTCACCCTGATACTCGCGGTCGTTGCGGCGCTCCCCGTGTTAAATTTCTTTGCCTTGGGATACTTGCTGGAAGCGGAAGGCAGGGTAGCCCGCACTGGCAAATTGCGAGATGCCTTTCCCTTGCTGGCAATTGCTCCGCGCATCGGAACGATCGTCCTGGGAACCGGCTTTTGGATCCTCTCCTTGCGCCTGTTTTCTCTGTATGTCGCCGACGCGCAAACAATTGCTCCGGCAGGCATAACAACCGGTCAACTGCGCATCCTGCTGATCATTCTGGCCACTGGAACCGCCCTGCATCTCTGTCTGGCGCTGGCGCGTGGTGGTGGCCTGGGCTGTTTCTTTCGGCCCTTCAAGAATGCGATCTGGTTGCGGCGCAGGCTACAACGCGGAGATTACTGGATCTATGCAGGTGAACACTTGCGTTCGTTCATCGTCGCGCTGCGGTTGAAGCACCATTTCTGGCTGGGAATCCGCGGTTACCTGGGTGCCGCCATCTGGCTTTTCCCACCGACAGCACTGCTCGCCGTCGGTGACGGCAGCGACGCCCGAACGCTGATAAGTGTTGCGGGGGGTATCTGGCTGGTCTTTGTCTTGAGCTGGCTGCCGTTCCTGCAGGCCCGTCTGGCCGCCGAAAATCGCTTCAGCGCGATTCTTGAACCACGCCGGGCAATTGAGTGCTTCAAACGAGCCCCTTTTTCCTGGGCACTGACAACCATCCTGGTACACGCCCTGGCATTGCCCTTGTATCTGCTCAAGGTCAGACTACCACCACAGGATGCCATGTGGCTGATCACCGTGGTATTCATCGTCAGCATCTACCCCGCACGAATTCTCACCGGGCTGGCATACGGCCGAGCTGCGCGTCAATCCAAATCGGCGTGGTACGACTTGACCTGGGTGTGCCGAGCCGTGGTCCTGGGGGCCCTCCTGGCCTTCGTGTTTCTCCTGTTCTTTACACAAGGCATCGGAGAACACGGAAAACGTACTCTATTCGAACACCACGCGTTTCTGCTTCCCTGGCCGTTGTAACGATTCCCCTGCCATACGCGCCGGGTTGGCACCTTACCAAGTCAGGAATCATGTCAGCCGGTCAGCGGCGTTTCTCAGGCTCAGTGCCAGCCGCTGGCAGGCCATCAAACAGCGGCAAACCGTGCGGCGAAAAATGCATCTGCATACTGCTGTAACCGGTAGCACCCTGCTGTTCTTTTGTGCGAAGTTGTTCCAGGGACCCCTCCACACATCGCTGGAACGACCGCAGCCAAATGCGTCGATGCTCCTCGTTTCGCGTTTCTCGATACTCATGCGCAAAAGCCGCAGCCGACAGCATTGTCGCGGAATTCACGCGCGGAGGCGGGTTGTGCTTGAGGTGGTCGCACGACGTCAACCAGAACCCCTGGTGCTCTTCGCTCCAGCACTGGCGAATCATCTGATCGATTCCCGCAGAGAGCGCCACGAGCACCTCTGGATCTCGTGTCACCTGGTGATACCGCGCCAAGGCGCTAAGCGTCAGAGCCAGCATATAGGTATTCTGTCCACGACAACGTTTGGCAACGCCGGCCTCATTACAATGCCCATAAGCCAGCAAAACAACCCAGCCACGTTCGGGATCGAGTTCCTTGCGGAGCACTTCCCAATTGCGTTTTGCGGCAGCAAGGTACTTCTGTTGGCCAGTCGCCTGATATGCCGCCATCATCATATTCAACGGCCACCCAATGCCACGCAGATGGTCCGTATAACGTGTCGGCATACGACTCGCGAGCACATCACAGGCCCGTAAGGCAATTTCCAGCGACCGCCGGTTTCCAGTGAGATGGTAGTGATCGAAAACGCCTTCGATCCACACGTGCCCCGTGTCACTCATACCTACCTGGTACGCGCCCTTCATCACCAACGGCGCCTCGTTCTGGTACTTTTCGCCGTCGTAGGTCGCGTAGTATCCCCCTGTATGTCCGACCGTGTGGCACCAGATACTCCCTGGCAAGAAGTTCAGTGAGCCGCCATAGCCACGCACGTCCTCGTTCACCGCGTGGGCAATGTCAACGTCAACCAAATGACGAGCGGCCGCCGCTGCCCGCGCAAAACACTGGCGTTTGCCAGTCCTCAAATAGTGCATGAAAAAGCAGTGCGCCGTGTCGTATTCCAGGTTCCCCCAACTGTCCCAATTGACGTTAAACCAGTCCCCATAATTCAACAGACCAAATTCTCGCACCACTTCAACATCTTCCAGGTGGAGCTGAGTAAAGCCGTTCATCCAGGCGTCAAATCCCGCATAACGCTTGGGGTCTGCGGGTGGCACTACCCCCAGAACCCGGGTCTGCGAAATATCCTCTGGGGTCCGCTGGGCAAGCAGAGGCTCATCGATAGCCTGAAAATACTGGTGCAATGTCTCGCGTTGCAATGTCCCACGAAAGAACGTTGCCCATAGGGTGTGCGTACGGGCCACGCCGACCTTGAAGGTATAAACCCCGTCACGCAGATAGTAGTACAGTTTGCATTCCTGTTTCAGGTCATCGGTATCGTACAAGCCCTTTGGAAATGCGGGTAAAATCCCAATCCGCAATCGAGGCGTTTCACCTTGTTTCTCCAGAGTCAATGCCTTCGGCCAATTCTGCCAGAAGTCACGGACGCCAACCGCAAAGCCACCATGATCGCCGGCCAGCGCAGCCCACCCCGCAGCACGGCGGCCGGCATCCTGGCCATCCACTTCAAACCGCCGATCATCGACCTGGAACAGGCGACGGCCATTCGATCCGCTACCTAAGGTTCCCCTCGCCGCTACCGCCGTCGACGCTGCGAACACCAGGTCCAAACCTTGTACCTGGGTCATTGTCTCGGCAGTGAAATCGTTGACAAAGGTGTACTCGAGTTGGAGGTGCGGCAAACCGGCATAGGCATGCAATCTCAAAACATAGCGAAAACGCTTGCCTTGTCGGCTGATGTGATCACCGCTAATCCGTACGCACGCCCGCAGAGGCCCCGTCTGCTCAATCTTCATTTCCGCGCCAGTCCAGTCCGCTGTAAACCGCTGACCATCAGGGGTGGTCAGCACAATGCCAGCACCCTCGGACCCCGTCATACGTTCGTGTTCCCCGTACCGACCATCTCGATCTCGATCCAGCCAAACCCGATCCAGTAATCGGAAACGGGCGGGATCCAGCATCGTCTTGAGGACTCCGGTGTCGATCGTGATCCCGTGATGCTCGCGGCGCACCGAGACCATCGAGTCACTTTGCGGAGCCGCCGCAACCTCAGCACCATGCTGGAGCAAAAACGAGCGAACCTGCCCACCCTGCAAGTCGGTCTGAAAATCAAGCAATAACCATTTGATCGAACCATCCGGCCAGAATCCCAGAACTTCCGTCTGGAGTGGTACGGCAACTCCTTCCACAGTCTGCAGAATTACCGAGTCTCCCGGTTGCAGACGTCCCTGGGCAACTGGAATTCCGGAAGTCACCGGCCAGGCGACGCGGTCCACCTGGTCGGGTGAACGCACTACCAGCGAAATTTCTGTGGCGTGTAGCGACAGACAAAGTCCAAACATGCCTAACAGGTAGCCCCAAACAGCGTGTGTCGTAACGCGCCCCTTACACCTTCCAGATCTCATCTTCAGCCAGCTCCTCTAGTCCAACTGTTACTGGTCGCCTCTCTACCAGATGCATTGTACAAACAAACGTCTACAACAATTCTACAGACTTTCATCTGGTCCCGTTGGACACGAACACACAGGCACGCACCCCACCTGCGGGATCTAGAGCACGAACCGCAACGAATCTGATTCCCCATGCCACGCAGCATCCACGACCAGCACACCCACCATGAAAACCTGCGCGTCCTTTCATCTGTAAAGCCAGTCGAACCGGCGCGAGGCCTTTACCGTATCCAAGAACGTCCACCGTTTTTTCCGCTTGCCCTGCGTGCTAAAAGAACGTAAGACAAACCTGTGCTTGTGTTTCCGTTACTTGCTCTCGCCTCAGACTCGCTGCCGCCCGGGACTCGATGCATCGCTGGCTCCTATTCGCCGCTCTGCTGACTGCGGTCTTTGCATTCGCATCCGCGGGGCGCGGTCGACGCACGTTATCCTGGCTGGGAACTCTCCTGACTGCAGGTCTCGTCGTGGCCAGTCTGTACTGGCGCACGCCGGCGCCACAGCCAGCAACCGATCCGCTCACCTCCAGTCAGCGCACCGGCATTCCCGAGCGACCTGTCGGATCGGTACCCCAAAGGACCGGGGACACTCGGTTCACGACATCTGCTGCCTGTCGGGAATGTCATCAGAAACAATACGACAGTTGGCACGCCACGTACCACCGCACGATGACGCAGGTCGCGACACCTGCAACCGTGATTCCCGAACTGAACGCGCCGGCCCAGCTCACGGCCCGTGGCCGAACGACCAGAATCGAACGACGAGGCGACGCATTCTGGGTCAAGATGGCGGATCCGGATTGGGAGCTGGAACAACGAAACCGCGGTATCGCATTGGCAAGCATCACCAGTCCTCCGACCGTTGAGCGCAAAATTGTGATGACCACGGGGTCCCATCATTTACAGGCCTACTGGATCGGTGGCCGCGACGGCGGACTCAGGCAAGTTCCCTGGGAGTTTCATATCGGGCAAGAACGCTGGCTGCCAGTCGAAGACGTATTTCTAAGGCCTCCGCAGGCCCAGCGCATGTTCAGCCATTGGAACAGTAAATGCATTCAATGCCACAGTGTGCATGGCAACCCAGGGTGGGACCCCCGATCCGGCCAATTCAGGACAGAGGTCGCCGAACTGGGGATTGCTTGCGAGTCGTGCCATGGATCCGGTGAAGCCCATGTGCGGGAACAACGCGCGGAGTCCTCCACGACAGTGACCTCCATTTTGAATCCCCAGCGACAACCGGCTCATATTTCCGCACGGATCTGCGGACAGTGTCATGCCACGTTTCAACCTCGGGACACTGAGCAGTTCCACCTCCACGGCTTCAATCACCGCGCAGGTGACCCGCTAGAAGCCTCCAGAGAACTGGCCACATTCGATCATCCGGCGCGACAGGCAATGGAAGAACAGGGCATGGCCGTCTACTGGGGCGACCGTGCCTGCCGTGTCGGCGGCGCTGAATACCTAGGGTTGCTGGAAACCGCCTGCTACCAGGCGGAGCAACTTTCCTGTCTATCCTGCCACTCCATGCATAACAGCGATCCGGACACGCAATTAGGCAAGAACATGCAGGGTAACCAGGCCTGCCTGCAATGCCATCAAGGGTTCGCAGAGTCGATCGAAGAACACACGCATCACCCGGCCCAGTCGAGTGGAAGCCAGTGCTACAACTGCCACATGCCGCATACTTCTTACGCGTTACTAACGGCAATGCGTAGTCACCGCATCGACAGCCCCAACGTCACGTCCAGCCTCGAACACGGCCGTCCTAACGCCTGCAATCTCTGCCATATCGACAAAACTCTGCAGTGGTCAGCAGAGCATCTGCACGATTGGTACCAGCAACCCGAACTCACTTTCACTACCGATCAGCGCGAGGCTGCCGCCTCCTTACTATGGCTGCTCACGGGCGATGCCATGCAGCGAGCTCTCGCAGCTTGGCACCTGGGATGGTCACCCGCGATTGCGGCCAGTGGTGACGACTGGCAGGCCTCCTTTCTGGCTCTGTTGCTCGACGACCCTTACCCCGCCGTACGTTTTGTTGCCTACCAGTCCTTGCGCCAATTGCCTGGGTTGAGTGACTTTGAATTTGACTATCTCGCCCCGCAGGCGGGCCGCATCAAGGCCCGCCAACAGCTTCTCCAACGGCTGCGAACTCGCACGCCAGGTAGCACAGGGCCATACGCAGCGCCTCTGCTATTGAACGCGACAGGCCAGCCTCTCCAGGCGACCATTGACCGACTACTGAAACGGCGTGACGACCGCCCGGTAGACATTCCCGAGTAAGGCCTGAGCTAACGCAACGGACAGACCAAGAGCGCCTGATCCTTGTGCGCTATCGTTTCGAAAACCAGATCGGTTGTTTTGCACCGGTAGTCTTCCTCGATTCGCGTTCCAGCATTCCCGCGGAAAGGAAGTCTACGGCAGCCCCAAGGTCTTCGCAGAAATGACTGTCACAATGGACGAACGGCTGCTGTCCACCGAAACCAGACTGGCAGGGACTCCAGCGCTGAGAATCCGCTCCACAATGCACGTCTGTCAGTCGGGCGTCGTCGAATTTCACGCGCCCCCACCCTGAGCCCTACCGACTTCACTCCCCGCGAATATTTCGGTGCACAGTATCTGCAAAGGGATGACACGGAAGGATACGTGTGCATCGTGCGAGACTTTCTTCACGGACCCATACACTGATCTGTACGCCTGGCGTTTCCTTGCCGGACGGACGTCGACTAGGGAACGTCGGGAAGTGCGCGGCTCGCCACTAACTGGCGGTCAAACCACTGCGCCATCAATGCGACTTCTTCGGCAATCGTTGGCCAAGGATGCCCACCCCCAGGTTTGACAATCAACTTCACAGGCACCTGCTGGCGTTCCAGAGCGGCAACCATCAACTGCGACTGCTGGAGTGGCACAAGCAAATCCAAACCCCCGTGAATCAACAAAAACGGTGGCGTTTGGGCTGTGACCAGACGGGCGGGAGAGATGCTGTGGACACGCTGCTTGATTTGAGCTGCAGTGAAACCGGCAATTTCTCCACGGGCAAACGCCAGGCGACGAAGCGTCTCGTTCAGCGGGCCCGGTTTGACAGGGTCAAGCGTTACAGTCCCATACTTGATGAAATCCGTCGGTGGAAAAAAAGCCCCCACGGCCGCGACGGATGCATCCGTTGCCCCTCCGGCAGGTCCACTCGTCACGGCAACCAACGAAGCCAGGTGCCCGCCGGCAGAGGCCCCCATCAAACCGAGTCGCTCCGCCGCGATAGAAAACTCGCGGTGCTGGCCTTTCACCCAACGGATGCCGGTGCGAATGTGCTCAGCCATTTCCAGCGCCGTAAACTTCGACACCGAACCCGGTCGCAGTGCGAACACGGTGTAGCCCTGCCGACAAAATATCTCAAAAATCTGGGCTCGTTCGTGATCGCGCAATTTCCCGGGATCAGAATGCCACGCGCCACTGACGACATCGACAATGCCGCGTCCGTTACTGCGCATGGTCGGGACAAACACATCAACTAACAACCCGACACCGTGCACATCGGCATAAACCATGTTCCGTTTTCGTTGAAATAGCGGGTCGGCAGCATCAGTCGGCACGCCACACAGGACCACGGCAAGCAGCCACCATCCACATCGATTGGCCCACCACATCGTATGATTCTCCTCTATGCGATCACTTTCCCAACTATTTCGACTTATCGCGGCGAATCAGGAACTGGTGACTCGGCAACCAGTTCCAGGGATTCCCGGATCAAGATCTCACCAGTCATTTCCCCCAAAGACGTCCGTGTGATGTAGTCATAACGAGGGAAACTGTGATAGTCGACCTTGCTGAGAATGTACCCAAAGGCGTCATTAGTCAGCCCAAACAGAAAAGGCTGAGCACCATGCATCTTGCGTTTCAGATAGAAACCGATGTTAGGCATGGCCTCACCTGGTATGGTCAGAATCTGCGCTGTCCCCAGATTCACGAGATTCACCCGCGCGGTGATCGTGCGATCCGCGTTATGGGGATAAGCCAGTGGAGAGTGCTCGAGCACATTCCAAATGAGATCGGACTCCACAGGAAAAGTAACATCCCGCGACACACACACCAATGAAGGTGCCTTTTGCAACGGAACATCGCTCAGAAGGCGTATCGCTTCCTGAGCCATGGTATGACCAATACGGACGCACTCTTGCCAGTTCCGTTGATCGTGCCAGTACGCTTTGAGCGCATCGCGCGGACGGTCAAGATCGCGGTTGTCTGCTGTGACCATCCCTCCCTGTGCACCGTTGACAAACATCGCGATACCGCCCACCTCCTGTTCTAATTTCTGGCACAGAGGGCCAACCAGATCAGGGCTCAAAATTCCCACATTTGCCCCGAGGACTTCCGGATGAATCGCGTAGTTGACAACCGTCGCAATCCTTTGGCCAGCAGGGGTTACTGCCTGTAGCACCCCCATCCTCCGATCGTACAGATCGGGAGCGTAATAGTTGTAGGCGATCTTGCCGCGAGCTTCTCCGGTGGTAACTCTTAACCAGGCTGGGCGCAGCCCATCAAGGGCCGCATTCACCGCCTCTGCAGTCCGCTGGCAAACACGTTCGATATAGTCCAGATTTCCAGTGTGACCGCCACGGCCATCGGGAAACGCGTAACAATCGGGCGCACTATGTGTATGGGTCGCACTAATCAGGATGTGATCAGCGGGGATCCGCGGTACCCGCTTGCGGACGCGTTCGCAGAGCACCGCCGGAAACCCAAGCGCATCGACACTCACCACCGCCACCACCGTATCCCCGCGCTGAAAAACCACGGCGCGCGCCGTCAACTCTCCCTGTTTCTTTGTCACCGCTGACTCTGGACCGAGTCCACCAGAAACCGGGAGGAGTGGGTCTGGCGTATACTGGCGGACTGCTGCACCCAC
The DNA here is from genome assembly GCA_002724245.1 of Planctomycetaceae bacterium. Taxonomy (GTDB): domain Bacteria; phylum Planctomycetota; class Planctomycetia; order Pirellulales; family Pirellulaceae; genus UBA9264. The sequence goes on along the minus strand of PBOG01000279.1, from coordinate 2,479 downwards.
ACGAAATTCCGGCTCCGACGCCGATCCCAGTCCAGCAACACCAGTAATGGGGCCGTACAGCAACACAGGCAGCATCCACCAGCTCAAGATTCTCCGAAAATGCCCATAGCGTGTATCCACAGACTTCCAGGCAAGTACTCGATTTGTGGTTTCGTGCATTGTGACCTCACTGTAATGCGTACTGCGTTACCTCAGGAATCCCGCGTACCCCGGCTGGCAAACGGCTTCATGTCAGGCGTTGCTGGCGGCACACGATTGTCCTTATTCTATCTTTTCGCAGAACCTGGGCCAGAAGAAACAAAGGGCCGTGTTCCGAACTCCAGGAGTATGCGGTAACGGAACATGCGGCAATGAAGCATGCGGCAATGAAGCATGCGGCAACAAGGTACAGCACAAACACTGGATGCTTGCCCACCGCCAAGAGGTTAAGCTGTTGGGTAATGAACACGCCGTTGGAGGGCTGCAGTCTACGTCCCTCCACTGCTTCCCGCCTTCTGGCACCCACAGCCTCTACAAGCAGAGTTCTCCCATGCGTCTTGCCACATTAACAGTCTGTTTCTTTGCTTTCGGTTACCCACTCGCACGTGCTAGTGAACCAGCCAACGACGATGCGATGCGTTTCACCCGCGCTCAAAAGCGGGAATTCCAAGGCCTTGATTACGCGCATGAAGGAAAATGGAACAAGCCATTTTTCTTTCTACAACTGGCTGACACGCAATACGGATTTTTCACGCAAAACCAGGGGTTCCAGCAAGAGGTCACGCTGGTGAATCGTGCAATCCAGCACGTTAATCGCCTCAAACCCCGATTTGTCATTGTCTGCGGCGACCTGACTCATGCGACCCCCTCCGACCCGCGCTATACTGCGCAGGTGCAACAATTCAAAGCCGACTTCTCAAAAGTGTCCAGGGATATCCCCCTGGTTTGTGTTTGCGGTAACCACGATATCGGAAACCAGCCGGATCCTGTCTTGATCAGCAGTTACCGCAAGCACTTTGGGGATGACTATTTTGGCTTCTGGGTCGGCGGTGTGCGATGTCTGGTCCTCAATTCAAGCGTCATCAAAGACTCAAAGTCGGCACCAAACGTACTAGCGCAGCAAGAAGAGTGGTTCAAAACGATGTTGCGCCAGGCGCAACAAGCCCAGGCACAACACATCCTGGTGTTCCAACATCACCCCTGGTTCCTGAAAACAGAAGACGAGCCGGAAGAGTACTTCAACCTCCCCGTAGCGCGACGAGCCGCAGCTCTGACAGCCATGAAACGATACAACGTACGGGCTATCTTCGCCGGCCACTATCACCGTAATACCTACGGTAAAGCGGGTAACGTAGAGATGATCACCAGCGGACCTGTTGGCCGCCCGCTGGGCAAAGACCCATCAGGTTTTCGTGTGGTTAAAGTCTATCAGGACCACCTCGAGCATAAGTACTACGCACTAGACGCCGTACCCACGCAAATCCAGCTCACCAGCAATCAACGTACGTCACCTGCGGTGACTGGCACGAACGCTGAACGTGTTGCTACATTGTCACACCCATCCCAAACACGTCGTGCAGAGGCAAACACTTCCAGTCGTTTGCCAAGGCGCATTCTAGCGCCAGTCCCACCGGCTGGCATCACCCCATCCTCTCGTTGATCAATCACACATCCGGCTACTGACGTGGCGATCTCTTCGCAGCTGAGTTCCGGCAGCGCATCAGAAAGTGGTTTTCATGGAACCCGCAATTTCCAGCAAACTCGATCTGTTCGACAGAGCGCAGCGTCTACTACCAGGTGGCAGTCTCGGAAACCTCTACAAAAACGTCCTGATCCACCGTGGGCAAGGCAGCCATGTCTGGGATAGCCACGGAAACGAGTTGATCGACTACTTGATGGGGTCCGGCCCCTTGCTGTTGGGGCACGCGCATCCAGCCATCGTCGCCAAAGTCCAGGCGCAAGTCGCCACTGGCACCACATTTTTCGCGAGTAATGAGCCCGCGATCCGATTGGCCGAGGCAATCGTCAGCGCCGTTCCTTGTGCCGAACAGATCCGCTTCACCTGCACAGGCACCGAGGCCACATGCTACGCCATGCGCGTTGCACGGGCCTTTCGCGGTCGTGATCGGGTGCTCAAGTTTGAAGGCGGTTATCACGGCATGAACGAATACGCGTTAATGAGCCAGGCGCCTGTGCAGCCACCCGATTTCCCCGCTGCGCTCGCCGATTCAGCCGGTATCCCCACTGCGATCTGTGACGATGTGCTGGTGGCCCCTTTCAACGATGTGGACACCACCACTCGTATCCTGGAAGAACACCACGATACGTTGGGTGGTGTGATTGTCGAACCGCTGCAGCGTTTGGTTTGCCCCCAGGGTGATTTCCTCAGCCGTGTCCGCGAAGTCACCGCACACTATGGAATCCCCTTGATCTTTGATGAAGTCGTCACCGGTTTCCGTCTTGCCTACGGAGGTGCCCAGGAGTACTACCAGGTCGTTCC
>PBOG01000278.1 GCA_002724245.1 Planctomycetaceae bacterium | reverse complement strand
TGATGCCGCCACACCTCAGGCTGATGCAAGTGTCATCCCCCTGCCTGATGCGGCGAGCGTGAAACAGACCCTGACTCCCGCTCAACTGGCAGTCGGTGATCCGATTGAGAACAGCATCGGTATGGTGCTGGTTCCGATACCGGCGGGTGAGTTCCTGATGGGGAGCCCAGAAACAGAGCCGGGCAGACTGGGCAACGAGGTGCAGCACCAGGTGACTCTGACCAAACCGTTCCTTCTTGGCGTGCACGAGGTAACACAGGGCCAATGGCAAGCGGTGATGGGCACGACGCCGTGGAAGGGTAAAGTGTTATTCAAAGAAGGAGACGACTATCCGGCGACGTATGTGAATTGGGACGATGTGGTGGAGTTCTGTCGTAAGCTGAGTGAAAAAGAGGGCTTGGAATATCGTCTGCCGACAGCGGCCCAATGGGAGTACGCCTGCCGTGCCGGAACGACGACGGCCTATAGCTTTGGTGATAATGATTCGGAGCTGGGCGAGTACGCGTGGTACACGGAGAATACTCGGGATGCAGGGCAGAAATATGCCCACACTGTCGGCCGGAAAAAGCCCAACCGGTGGGGCCTGTACGACATGCACGGGAATGTGTGGGAATGGTGCAGCGACTGGTATGGAGCTTATCCAAGTGGAGATGCGACCGACCCAACGGGTCCAAACTCGGGCTCGCGCCGCGTGCTCCGTGGCGGCAGTTGGAGCAGCCTTGCCGGGTTTTGGCGGTCGTCGCTCCGCTACGGGCGCCGCCCGTCGAGCCGCGGTAACCGCGTCGGCTTTCGCGTTACCTGTGTTCCGTCTGGCCAGTAGGCGGAGCCTGGCAAGTGAGCGTAGCCTCCCGCCGCCGGTGCGGGTCGGAAAACTTGCGGGTCCTTTTCCGCGATTGTGCCTCTAAATAACCCGTGGGAACTCCGCGCTTATGGAGTAACACAACTAGCCCCGCCGCCGCGCGGTACAAACAAGTGCAGGTCGACTTGAGCCGGTGAAAAATGGGTCGTGGGCGGGGTTGGATCATTGCCAGACTGACGTCGCGGATCTGAACTGTCGGAGAAATCGACCAAGCTGGATTTCTGAGCGCGCATCGGTACCGCTTAACCAGCATCTCCCCTGCCCTGTTTCAATTGACTAAGCAGCGCGACGATAAGACTTAATCACGCCGCCAAGCCGCTGCGGACAGGCAACCTCTTCGAGACGAATCGTCTCCCATTCGGGCACGGGCGACTGCTCACACGGCGGCCGATTGTTTCGATGCGAATGAGGTCGCGACTCGTTGTAGTGTTTGACAAACTCGCGAACCAGATAGTCGAGATGATCTTGGCCGAAGGCGATGAAGTGATCGAGACATTCGTTCTTGATGGTTTGAATAAAACGTTCAACTCTGGCATTCAGATTGGGTGAGCGAACGGGGAGTTTCTTGCACTGGATTCCCGCGTCCTTCAAGGTTGTCCGGAAGTCGGCAGAGAATTTCGCGTCACAATCGTGAATCAGGTGAGTCGGTTGATGCTGGCGATTTTTCGTCTGCTCCATGAAAGTCTGAGTTTGCTCGACAACCCATGCCGAATTTGGCTTCCGAGTACAGTTTGTGACGATGACCTCTCGGCTCTCGAGATGGATGAAAACCAGGACATACAGGTCGACGAGGCCGCACGCCGTCACGGCTCGTTTGGTAAAGAAATCACAGGCCCATAGGGTTTCAGCGTGAGCTTTAAGATAATCGTCCCAAGTACCGCGGCGTCGCTTCGGACTCGGCTCGATGTTTTCGTCCTTCAGGATGTTCTTGACCGTTTGGCGACAGATCCGCGAGATGCCAAGGCTACGAAGTTCTCCGAGGATCTTGGTATAGCCGAATCCGGTCTCCCGAGCGATCTTGAGCACGAGGTCTCGGAGGACTTGGCTCTTGCCTCGAGGCTTACTCACCGAGGACTTGCCGCGCTTCGCCTCCCGTCGCCAGCGATAGAAAGTGCCCGGAGTCACGATCGAAATCAGTTCCTCGATGGCAGGGCCAAGAGGCCAGCCAAACTTGAGGAGCCGGTCACGTTCTTCACGGCGAGTGTGAACTTGCCCAGGGATACGCGCCCGCAGGATCTGGTTTTCTTCTTTGAGATACCGGACTTGTCGGCGGAGATGGCAGTCGGAGGCACTGGCGATAAGCGCCAGCAGCGGGTGAAACAGCTTGGTCACTGGACTTCGTTGGTGTAGGCTCTAAGTGGTTGAATCATCGAGGGATAGCACTTGGTTTGTACCCCGCAAACAGGATGACTAACGCTGCATCGGCCGTCAAATCTTAGAGTTGAGTCACGCCCTGCCCATGAGAGTTAACTGAGTTGCCTCAGTTTTGGGAGGCGGGAAGATTCAGTCGCCAGGTTAACGCCTTCCGTTGGGTTGCTGTTAACCGATTCGGCTTAGATTCGGTTCCGGTTGCCATCGCTTTAACGCGACCGAAAGAGACTCAAAATCAGCAACGGGTTTGCTGACAAGGACTTGCGGAAATCGGGTATTCGAGAGTTGTTTCGAAGAGAGTTTTGTACGGGGAGCTTCAAAATTCTCAGCGAAACTATTGAGTTAACCTGTTAACGCCCGTGGGTCTCTGGCCAAATCGCGGGCGTTTTGCGTTTCTTGCCAATTGTGGCAAGGGTTGGCGACGATTCGCCGTGACTCGTCGCGCTCTCTGTTTCGAGAGAGAAGTTCCGGACCCCGGAATCTCACGCCAAGACTCTCGCGTTCTCTGCTTAACAGGGGTCTTGGCGTTAACAACCTGTTGGGGTTCGGGTTAGCGAAACGAACCAGTCAATGCGGCGACATGGTCCATAGCGTTAAATCTCAAAGAGTTTGTCTGCGGTGGCCGCCGGTCGTTGAAACAGCGGGACGATTCGACGACACTCTAGCAAACGTGCAACAGCATTTGAATTTGGGGTGCAGCAAGGAGAGTGGGCTTGTGAGCAAGCGGAAAGTGATCATTACCTGCGCAGTGACCGGCTCAATTCACACGCCCAGCATGTCTCCGCATTTGCCGGTGACGCCGGCACAGATTGCAGAGAACGCCATGGGAGCCGCTCGCGCCGGGGCATCCATTTTGCACCTGCACGCCCGCCACCCGGAGAACGGACAGCCGACGCCGGATCCGAGTGTTTTTCGTCAGTTCCTGCCCGAGATCAAGTCGGGGACCGACGCGGTGATTAATGTGACCACCGGCGGCGGCCACAACATGACGATCGATGATCGACTGGCGGGACCGCTGGAATTGCAGCCCGAGATGTGTTCGCTCAATATGGGCTCGATGAACTTCGGCCTCTACCCGATTCTCGACCGCCGCAGCGATTGGCAGTACGACTGGGAGCCGGTCTACCTGGAGAACACCCGCGATGGGATCTTTCGCAACACGTTCGCGGATATCGAGGCTATCCTGAAGCGACTCGGCGAAGGCTGCGGGACGCGGTTTGAGTTCGAGTGTTACGACGTCGGCCATCTGTACAATCTGGCGCACTTCGTCGATCGCGGTCTCGCCAAACCGCCGTTTTTTGTGCAGACCATTTTTGGCATCCTCGGTGGGATCGGGCCTGATATCGATAACCTCGTGCACATGCGCCGCATCGCAGACCGGTTGTTCGGCCAGGATTACCACTGGTCTGTCCTGGCTGCCGGCAGACATCAGACGAACTTTGTCACCACCGGCGCGATCATGGGCGGCAACATTCGCGTCGGGCTTGAAGACAACCTCTACCTGTCCAAAGGCGTCATGGCCGAGTCGAACGAACAGCAGGTGCGGAAGATTCGTCACATCGTCGAGGAACTTTCGCTGGAGGTGGCTGCGCCGGAAGAGGTGCGCGAAATGCTGCAGCTAAAGGGGCCGCAAAACGTCAACTTCTAGGCCGCCACGCGTCCTGACGTACCCAGCAGACCGGCGCAGCGGTGTTTGGCCCTCCCAGCGAATCAGATCAGTCGACCAGGCCCCAGCAGTTGGTGCGGGTCCACCTTTGTAGCGATCGACCGCAGGCCGCTCAGTGGACCGCGACGTGCTCGAACGCGGATTGACTTCCGCAACGGGCGTGGATGCTGGCGACTCACGCGAGGCTGCTAGGTCAACCAGACGCATGGTGGCGGATTGGAAGTTCAAAGTCCATTTATGTCTGTGAGACAAGAGCCATGATGCCACGCAGCGACGCAGTGGTAGGTGGGCCAAATGAGGCCCGTGAGTGAGATTGACATCGATCACGGCGGGTAATAAGGTTGCATCGTTATGGATGCTGAAACGCCTGATTTCCAGCTGGCGAGATATGATCATCGAAACCTGCGAGGAAAGACGAAGTGAAGTACTTGAATAGCAAGTCCGTTGCTCAATTCCAACAGGCTGGTTACCTGTACCCGATATCGATCATCACCGAAGCGGAGGCCAATCGCTACCGTGCAAGCCTTGAGGCCTATGAGCAAACGCTCGGCCACCCGGTGCAGGGCCCGCAGCGCACCAAACCCCACCTGCTGTTCAAATGGGTCGACGACCTGATGCGTAACGAAACCATTCTGGACTGCGTTGAGGACCTGATCGGGCCGGACATCTTTTGCTGGAACTCCTGGTTCTGGATCAAGGAGGCCAACACGGCCAGCTATGTGTCCTGGCATCAGGACAGCCAGTATTGGGGGCTCGATACCAGTAAGCTCGTGACCGCCTGGTTAGCGCTCTCACCTGCAAGCACATCGAGCGGCTGCATGCGCGTTCTTCCCGGATCGCATCTCGGCGATCCAATGAGCCATCACGACCTGTACAACGACGACAACCTGCTGACACGAGGCCAGGAAATCGTCGACATCGACGAGTCGAAAGCCATCTCTATGCCACTGCGTACCGGAGAAATGTCCCTTCATAATATTCGAGCAGCACATGCCTCCGGGCCTAATATTACCGCTGACCGTCGCATCGGCCTTTCGTTCCACTACATGCCTACCCAGACGAGCCAGCTGAAGACCGATTGGGACTGTGCCTCGCTTGTGCGGGGCGAAGACCGTTACGGTCACTTCGACGTATCGCCCGTCCCCAGCTGCGACTTCGACCCGGTCACCGTGGCTTACCACGAAAAGGCCACCAGTGCGATGCGCGAACTCCTGTTCCAGGGCGCCAAAAAAATCCGGCCGACTGTGTGAGTGTCCGGAAAAGCAAGATCAGGTCGGCTCTGTATAAAAGTGGATACTGGCTTAGCCGGCGAGTGTGGGTATGGCTGGTGTGAGTTCAACCACCACGTCCCCCGCGGGCGTGGTTCAAGATACAGCCGGCACTCAAGCGCTTTGACAATTTGGCGGTCACGGACCGCTGAAGTAACGAGAACCGGAGCGCCGAACTCCCGAATGTTGTGGCAAATAGCCGGGCTTTCGTCTTCTTCGCCTCGGATTGCCAAAAGGTCCGCGGTCGGAAGAATTGGGTTCATCCCGAATCGCTCTTTCAGCGCTCGATTCTCCGTTCGCAGGCAAGCGATCGCTGGCGGTTGCCGTCGGTTCACCCATCCGGTGAGTATGTCGCAGCACCGTTGCCATGGCGTAGAGAGACGCAGACGTTCTGCGTGGAGTAGCGGCATAGCGAATGGCCTGCAGCTCCTGGTGACCGTCGTTGGCCTGTTCGTTTTGAGTTCGACGGCTCACCAGTGTGGATGAAGTGCAAGGATCGACTGGGCTGACAGTTGTTGTCAGGGCTGCAGGCCGATTTCGGCCTGGGGAAACTGTGTTCCAGTCGAAACGCAGCATGAATCGACGAGCCCGCGGGAGGCGAGGTCCATTCCCTCCAGCCACTCGATTTCTTACACTTGACGCTCTGTTAGCGCTTCGGGTGATTGGGTTCTTGGCCCGCCACGTTGTGTTGTAGCAAACTGAAACTGCCCATCATCTCTCCAAAACGTTTTTGGGGACCGGCACGTTTATTTAGACTCATTGAGGTTCATGACCCATGGCTGCGTCGACGTCAATTCTCGCGGATAATCTGCACGAGTACCCCCAGCAAGATGTGATCGACGGGACCGGCGGAGCATCGGCATCGATTCTCGATGACTGCCTTAACATGCACGACGGGGTGTTCCAACTATTGCACCGTTATGCAGGTCGGACATTTTGTACACCAGGTAAACGCCTACGCCTTGATGAGGGATCCTACTACCCGGAGTACATGAACGGGACGGGGCTCGATGAACTTTGGATGGGCTGCACCGTTCCCATCGTGACGGGTGTCATCGATACACGCACCAAGAAGGCACCGTTTCGCGAAGGTGAATCGCACGTGCTCACTCCGAACGGGCAAGTGATCTCGCTACAGGATTTGATCGTCGCTAATCCAGAATCTGTCATGGGTGAGAAAACGACAGCCTTCTCAAAGTCGCTATTCGGCAAGCCGACCTGGCCGATTGTGTCAAAGAAATTCGATAATCTGAATCCGATTCCAGATCATCTTCACTGGGCAAAGTGGGAAGTGTATGACATCAATTCTTTTGATAATCCCGGAGTCAGTGCTTCGCATTATCACACCACGGCAATGGGGTTGTACTCGTTCGTGACGAAGGAG
>PBOG01000277.1 GCA_002724245.1 Planctomycetaceae bacterium | reverse complement strand
GCTCATTTCGGACGGATCGAATTTTTGCGGAGCGGTCGACGTTGACTTCACGGCCGCAGGAGGGACGTGTTGGCGGTCTTTCTTCAACTTTTGCAGAAAGGCTCCAATTCCGACGATGGTGAGCACAGTCAGGATTAGCAGAAGGCCCTTGTTTTCGTCAAGCACAAAAAGAAACAGCGAGAATCCTGCTGCGCCCAATCCCAATACTCCGATGATTTTGTGTATCGCGTGTACTTGGGCAGGATCACTTGACAAATTCAGTAGGACATTTTGAGCCATAGAAAGACTGACGAACGTGATCACGACACTAAAGATGACTACATCGATTGTCTGCATGGCTCGTTACCTTCTGGGAGGCACTCCCTCAACTTAGGCTAACCTAGCAGACGTTTCATGTACGGCTCCCTCGGTTGGCGTATTCAGACGGTAGCAGTGTACCTGCAGCCCGTTGTTCGCAGTTAGGGTGTGTAAACTTCGCGAAGTTTTACACTCACCTTGTGCGTGCGGCTGACGCGCAAAAGGCGCGCCAGCCTCTATATTGGTGGTGTTCGGATACCGCCAACCGGAAAAACTGCGCAGACATCGTCCGCTGGATCTGGTGATGGGATTGGTCCGGTGTGGGGGTGGGTACTCACATGAAACGAAAACGGCGTCGTCAGATCAGCCACCTGCTCAAGTTACTGACGTGGACCCTGTTGCCGCGTTGGAAAAACTGGGAGCAAAGATCAAGCGGAATGAACAAGGCGAAATTGTCTAGGTTAACCTCCGGGGCAATAAGAAAACTACGGACGTCGGACTTGTGCATCTCAAAGAAAATACCCAATCTGCGAAATCTCGAATTGAAGCTTTGCCAAGGCGTCACCGCCACCGGACATGTTCTATACTGGTGGCCGCAGGCATAAGACGGCATCGGACGAACTTGACACACCCGGGAGGATAGAACGTGTTGCGTTTCTGCACCTGCTTCTTGCTGTTGGGCCTGTTGCTGTTGGGAGCCGCGCCAGCGCGCCCCGACGAGCCGCAGTTCGCGCGCGATGTCAAGCCGATCTTGATAGCGCACTGCTGCAAGTGCCACGGGCTCGAAGCACGCCAGGCCGGACTCGACCTGCGGACGCGGCGTTTGCTGTTGCGCGGTGGAGACCAGGGGCCCGCGTTGGACCTCAATAACGGGAAAATGAGCCTGATCTACCGCCAGGTGGTCAGCCGCAACATGCCGCCCGATGGTGAACTCGACCTCACGACTGCTCAGATCGAGACGATACGTCGCTGGGTCGAAGCTGGCGCGCCGCCGCAGCAAACTGATGCGCCAGAGTCCGGCCGCGATGGATTCCTGGTGTCGGATCGAGACCGTCAATTCTGGGCGTTTCAGAAGCTGCGCCGTGTCGGTTTCCCCCCAATTGACGGCACCGATCGACCGGTGACTTCCATCGACCGCTTCGTCTCAGCCAAGTTGGCAAAGGTCGGCCTGCGGCTGGCGCAGCCAGCAGACCCAGCCACCCTGATCCGGCGAGCGCAACTGGATCTGGTCGGACTTCCGCCCGAACCGACGGAAATCGAGAGGTTCGTCGGCGACCGATCGCCGGACGCCTACCAGCGTCTGCTCGATCGGTTGCTGGCGTCACCCCATTTCGGCGAACGTTGGGGTAGGCACTGGATGGACGCTGTCGGATACAGTGAGATCCGAGGGACCGACTTCGACGCCGCCCTCAATCGCAACGGCGACTACATGTCCGGAATGTGGCGGTACCGGCAGTACGTTATCGAATCCCATAACCGCGACAAACCTTTTACTCGCTTCATCACCGAACAACTCGCCGGGGACGAGTTGCTTGATTGGCGCAACGCAGATCCCCATTCCGAGCGAGTCAACGAACTCCTGGTCGCGACGAGTTTTCTGCGAATGGCCGTCGACTTGACCTGGGATCCACCCGACAACACCGCATTCACGCGTTTCCGCGTGCTGCATCAGACTGTGGCGACCGTCGCGGGCAACCTGCTCGGTTTGTCGCTCAAATGCGCCCGATGCCACAGCCATAAATTCGACCCCGTTCCCCAGCGCGACTACTACCGCATGCTGGCGCTATTCACACCGGCCTACAACCCGCAGACATGGGTGCTGCCCGCCGACCGCGACCTCACACGGGGCAATGTCAAGATTCACGCAGTGTACGACGTGGGGCCACCACCGGAAACGTACCTGCTGCGCCGCGGTGACCACACCCAACCCGGGCGCGCCGTGCAGCCGGGATTCCTGAGCGTACTCTGCGATGACGAACAGCAGGCCACCCAGCTCACGCTTGAGCCGATCGGTGCCACCAGTGGGCACCGACTGGCGCTAGCGCGCTGGCTCACAGACAGCGAAGGACGAGCCGCCGCATTGATGGCCCGTGTGCAAGTCAACCGCGTCTGGCAGCATCTGTTCGGCGTCGGGCTGGTGAGCAGCTCGGATAACTTTGGCCATCAGGGCGCCAGACCGACGCACCCGAACCTGCTCGAGTCGCTCGCGACGGAATGGGTCAACACCGGTTGGCGTCTGAAACCGCTGTTGCGACGGTTGATGGGTTCGGCAGTCTACCGGCAGTCTTCGACAGACGCACCGTCTGGCCGCGATCGCCACCCTGCCGCCGTGGCGGATGCGCCGCTCGCCCGGATGCCGGTGCGGCGGCTGCCGTCCGAGATCATTCGGGATGCCATGCTGGCCTGCAGTGGGCAAATGGACCGTCAGATCGGTGGGCCGTCGATCAATACTGAGGCGCAACCGGACGGCAGCGTCCGCATTACCAGCGACAACCAGCCGACCCCCGGCAGTCGCTGGCGGCGGAGCGTCTATCTGCTGGCGCGGCGCCGCTGGTTTCCAACGGTCCTGGGTGTGTTCGATCAGCCCAACATGGGGGATCATTGCACGCGCCGCGAAAGCTCCACGATCGTCCTGCAGGCGTTGACAATGCTAAATGACCAGTTCGTGATGGAGCGGGCCGATGATTTTTCTCGACGCGTGTTTCACGAAGCGGGACCTGCGACCGAGGATCGCATCGGGCTGGCTTTTGCGATCGCGCTGGGCCGCGCGCCGTCGGCGCGAGAACTGGAGTCCTGCCGACAACTGATCGCGCGACAGACCGACCGGTTTCAAGCCGCGGGCGCTGCACAAGTCGATCAAAAAGCGCTGGCATGTCTGTGTCACGTGCTGTTCAACACGAGCGAGTTCTTGTACGTGGAGTGAAAATCCGGCTGGCGGGCAACGCCTGCCAGGCAGCTGCTACGTTCGACTGACGAGACTAATATGCATTCTCTTTCCCCACAGCAACCCTCGCGGAGACGCTGGCTCCACCACGCCGGTCTGGGTATCGGCGGTCTGGCGCTGACTTCGCTATTGCAGGCCGAGATCGCTCCTGTCCACGGGGCGGGGCAATTCAATCTGCGGCCCAAGGCTCCCCGCTTGCCGGCCCGCGCCAAGTCGGTGATCTTACTGATGCAGAACGGCGCGCCCTCCCAGATGGACCTGTTTGACCCCAAGCCCGAGCTGACCAAACGCGACGGCCAGGTCCACTCCGAAAAGGTCGAGACGTTTCAGCAGGGGAGCGAATCGAACACGCTGCTGGCCACACCGTTTCGGTTTCGCAAACACGGCGAATGTGGAATGGACTTTGCCGAACCATTGCCACACATCGCATCCCTGGCCGATCAGTGGTGCATGGTCCGTTCAATGCACACCGATCACAACAACCACACCGAGGCGATGGTGATCTTCACGACTGGCAAATTCCTGCCGGGCCGGCCGACGCTGGGGGCCTGGACCACCTACGCGCTCGGTACCGAGAACCAGAATCTGCCCGCGTACATCGTGCTGCGCGACCCGAACGCCTACAGCACCAACGGCACCCAACTGTGGCAAAATGGCTGGCTGCCGGCGCTGTACGGCGGCACTGAGTTTCGTTCGACAGGGGATCCGGTGCTCAACCTGCGACCTGCCCTCCCGCAGCCGGCGGGCGTCCAGCGAGACAACTTGCGTCTGCTGGCAGAACTCAATCGAAATTACCTGTCGCGGCATCCGGGTGAACTGGAGCTCGAGGCGCGGATCATCAACTACGAGGTCGCCGCCCGCATGCAGTTGGCGGCCGGGGACGTTCTGGACGTATCGCGCGAGTCCTCGTCGACGCACGCGCTGTACGGCCTGGACAATCCCGTGACGGCCGGCTACGGGATGCGCTGCCTGTTGGCCCGCCGACTGATCGAATCGGGTGTGCGGTTCGTGCAAATCCACCCCCCGGCCAAACCGAGCAACCAGCCGTGGGACTCGCATTCCGACAGCAAACTCGATATCGAGAAAATCGCGCCACAGGAAGACTTACCGTCGGCGGGTCTGGTCAAAGACTTGAAACAACGCGGCCTACTTGATGAAACCATCGTGATCTGGGGAGGAGAGTTTGGTCGCTTACCCGTGAGTCAAAGGACCAAGGGGCGCGACCACAACCGCAACGCATTCACGATCCTACTGGCCGGAGGTGGATTCAAACCCGGGTTTACCTACGGCGCAACCGACGACTTCGGCTATCGTTCGGTTGAGGATCGCGTCTCGATTGCCGATTTTCACGCCACCTTATTGCGGCAACTGGGACTCGATCACCACGAACTCGCGTACCAGCACCTCGGCCGCGATGAACGGCTGACCGATCCGGAGGTCACCGGCGCCCAGGTGGTCACCAGGCTGACCACGGATTGAGCCGGCCGCGGTACAAGAGAAGCACCCTGTCACCGACTAGCCCTGCGGTGACTCCCCGCCGCCCCTCCTGCCGCCGGTGCGGGTCGGGTTGCCCGGCTACGAAGATCTGAGCGAACGGATCACTGCCTGGCCGCTGCTCTGTTCCGATCGCAGGGTGGCCATCGTGGCGATTGTGCAGTCGGGGAGAGTGACAGAGGACGCGTCACCACGACGATTACAGCAGTTCGGGAAGCGCCGTGTGCGCGCGGTCGACGAGGTGCAATGGACGTCCTGACAGGTCCGTGCCGGTGAGACGCGATGGGTCCAGGCCGCAGCATTTGTAAATCGTTGCAAAAACTTCACCCGTATAGGTCGGGCGTGAGATCACTTCGCCACCGAGGCGATCTGTGCCACCGATGATCTGGCCGGTCTGCATTCCGCCACCAGCAAGGAGGGCCGAGTTGACTCGCGGCCAGTGATCGCGGCCATCGACTCCCTGGAGCGTCGGTGAGCGACCGAACTCGCCCCAGGCGAGGACCGACACCTCGTCCTGCAATCCTCGATCGTGAAGGTCAACCACGAGATTAGTTAGCCCGCTATCGAGGATCGGCAGCAGCTCGTTTCTCTGACGCCGAAAGTTGTACTTATGCGTGTCAAAGCCGCCGATCGAAACCATCACATAGCGAGCCCCGGCTTCGATCAGCCGCCGGGCCGACAGAAACTTCTCGACATGCTGCCAGTAACGGGGGGCCACGCCCTTTCGAAACCGCTCACGGTCCGCCTGGTCGGCAGAATCTCTGTCCAGGGCAGTTGCCAGGGCAGGCGTTGACAGCACGTCATAGGCTTTGCGATGGAACTCATTCGCGCCGGTAACGTTGGTCAGGGCACGAGCCGACGTGCCTGCATTGCAAAAACTGCTGGCAAGCTGGAGTCGCTGATCCAGCCGGGATAACGGCAGCGACTCGTTGAGCGTCATGTCCGCGAGAGCGCCGTGTTCCGGTTTGAAGAGCTGGTATGCTGGCCCGAAAAATCCGCCGCCGGTCCTCGTGTAGGGCGAAAGAGTTACAGAGGTCGGAACGCCGACCCGACCACGCCCAGCAAACTTCTGGATGACGGCTCCCATCGAAGGCCACCCGCCAGCCGGTTCAGTGGGACGGTTCAGGCGTCCAGTTTCGCATTGGTACGACGTGTGCACGCCGATGCTGTCGACAATCGATCGCAACACAGCGAACCGATTCATCTGAGTCGCAAGCTGCGGCAGGTGCTCACTCACGTTGATGCCCGACACGTTCGTCGGGATCGGACGGAACTCACCTCGAATCTCCGCCGGCGCGTCGGGCTTCATATCCCACGTATCGATATGCGATGGTCCCCCTTCCAAAAAGACCATCACGACCGACTTTGGACTCGAACCAGTGCCGGCCTCAGCCTCTGACTGGAGCAGGCGAAACAGCGGCAGTCCGCCGATCGCCAGCTTTGCCCCCTGCAGCAGCCCTCGTCGCGAGAATTGCCGCTTCAGGCACGGATTCGGTTCCGTCATTTGTGAGTCCTTGTGATGAACTACGTTTGATTCACGTGATCGTACACCAGCGAGTTTTGATAACAAGACTGAAATACGACGGTCGGTTATCTCGCCCAGTCAGTGGTCATGCGTGCAGGGCCGCCTCGTCGACTCCAACTGAGGTCGGCTCGTCTTCTCCGTCGGACGTGTTTCGTGTCCAGGGTCTACGCTTCCAATGGGGCTCCGCCTTCCTGCAATCATCGACTGGCAACAGAGGGGCCGCGAAATTGGCCCGGGCAATCGATGGCGCCAACGCCAAAAAATGGAGGCGGCGGGGCTAGTTTCTGATCCTGCACTTCGGCAACGCCTGCTTCCGTTCAAGCCGCCTGTCCCCGGTGAGCTTTCTATAATGAATTCGAGATCCGTCAGATTGGGGCCCGCGTGATGTGCAGTAACATCGGATCCGCGGCCTTCGTTCTGTAGAAACACAGTCTATCAAACATTGCTAGACCCTTCCCAACATTGCTGCAGATCACCTTAAAGGGCGGACGCATGAACGAGCAGCATGAAACAAACACCACGGAGGTAGTTGAGGGAGAAG
>PBOG01000276.1 GCA_002724245.1 Planctomycetaceae bacterium | reverse complement strand
TCCCCGGGTTTGTCTCCCCGGGTTTGTCTCCCCGGGTTTGTCTCCCCGGGTTTGTCTCCCCGGGTTTGTCTCCCCGGATGTTTCTGGTGGCTTTGATTGTTTCGCAAACCGGGTTCTGGTGATGCCTTGCCGGGGGTGCGATAAAGGGGGGGGCTGGCTGATCCGCAGGACCACAGCGCGAGGTGGAAACCGGTACAGGAAGCGTGTACCGGTGGATGCGGAATCAGGCGCGTATTGTGAAACAGTCGTCCTGATCTCAAGTGCCGCGCAGCAAAGACTGAAGATCCTGGAAGTAATCGGGGTATGTTTTGGCGGTGCATTCTGGATCCAGAATCACGACGCCAGGTACGCGCAGGCCGACAAGGGCAAGGCTCATTGCCATTCGGTGATCGTCATAGGTCTGGACTTCTGCAGACTGCAGCCGGTCGGGAGTAATCCGCAACCCGTCGTCGCGCTCATCGACGCGTGCGCCTAGTTTTCGTAACTCGATTGCCAGATTGCCAATCCGGTCCGTTTCCTTGTGACGAATGTGTCCGATATTTCTGATCGAGGTTGGTCCGTTGGCAAACAACGCGACGGCTGCCAGCGTTTGTACGGTATCGCTAATTCCATTCATGTCGACATCGATACCACGTAAATCGCTTCCTTGGATCGTAATTTGGTTCTCTGCTGAAGTGACCTGGCATCCCATTTGTTCCAGGCAGCCACAAAATTGCACATCGCCCTGCAAACTATGGTCGCGCGAGAGGCCGTCGACGGTCACAACCCCACCCGTGATCGCAGCGGCTGCCAGGAAATAACTGGCGGCTGTAGCGTCCGGCTCGATTTCGTATTCACGAGCTTGATAGCAAGCGGGTGCTTGTATTTCAAAACGTCGCATTGCGTGGTTCATTGTCTTGACTCCAAATGCCTCCATGACTTGCAGAGTCATCGACACATAAGGCTGAGACACCAGTTCTCCCTCGACGTGCACATGGACTGGATTTTGCGCATAAGGAGCAGCCATCAAGAGCGCGCTCAGGAATTGACTTGAAATATTCCCACGCACCGAGGCACTCCCACCGGACAGGCCTGTGGATTCGATCTGGACTGGAGGACAATCGTTACCGTTGTTGCACCAGACGCGGGTTCCCAGCTGATTGAGTGCGTTGGCCAGATCGCCGATGGGGCGTTGACGCATACGAGTGACCCCATCGAGTTGAAATTGTCCGGTCGCGGTTGCCAGCAGTGCCGTCAGAAATCGGATGGTGGTACCGCTATTCCCGGTGAACAGCTCCGCTTGCCGAGATGGAATCTTTCCACTTGTGCCCGAAATTTCCAGCGTGTGACTGGCGCGATTGAAGTGGAGTTCCAGTCCCAGTCGTTGCAGGCCTTCAATCATCCACCGTGTGTCTTCGCTATCCAGGACTCCACGCAATGAGGTAGTACCATCAGCCATGGCCGCACAGGCGAGTGCCCGATTGGTAATGCTCTTGGAACCGGGAGGGCGGATGGTCCCGCTGACCTGCAAGTTGTGGGGAAGGGTAATCCGGTTGGTCACGGTTTGTTCCGAGAGGAGTTTGGTGCACCAGGCCATCCAACAACGCCATCCAACAGCGGGTTGGGCTTTGCCCATCTTATCTGCGCCACAGTTTCTCTTGAATGGGAACTCCAAACGGATTGCTCCAACGATTCAGGTAGATCTGAGCATTCCATCGTTCCATCTTGGTAGGAGGCGGTCCTGTGGTTATGATTGCGAGCGATTTCTGGGATTGCGGGAATTGGTGCTGACCGAGCGTGTCAGCGTAGATGTGGTCCGCCATTTCCGGCAGCAGTCGGGTGACATGCGCATCGTTGCCAGGTCACCAGGTGGTGTTTCGGTTGCACCACCGCCATGCGTCACGGTCGAGTGTCGTACCAATCATCGCTAGTCTGTGTAGAGAGAGGGGTGAGATGTCTTTGCGTACTGAACGGGATTCAATGGGGGAAGTTCAGGTTCCAGAAAAAGCGTATTACGGGGCGCAGACACAGCGAGCAGTTGAGAATTTTCCGATCTCTGGCTGGCCACTGCCAACTTCACTGATCCATGCCATGGGATGGGTGAAGTACGCATGCGCCATCGCCAATCGTGACCTGGGCAAGCTCACCGGAAGTGGCAAGAACCCACTCAGCGACGAACAGGTTGAGGCCCTCCTGGCGGCCTGTCGTGAAGTGGCCGAAGGCACGCACGACAAGGAGTTTCCCGTTGATGTATTTCAGACGGGATCCGGTACCTCAAGTAACATGAACATCAATGAAGTGATTTCCAATCGGTCTGTTGAAATACTCGGTGAAGATCGGTTCCAGACAGAGAAAGTGGTACACCCCAACGACCACGTCAACATGGGGCAGAGTACCAACGACACTTTTCCAACGGCAATCCACGTCGCGGTGGCGCTGGAGATCAAGAATGATCTGATGCCCGCGTTGGAGCGATTGCACGCTTCCTTATCAGAAAAGGCAAAGGCCTGGGACCAGGTGATCAAGATTGGCCGGACGCACCTTATGGATGCTACGCCTTTGCGTCTGGGCCAAGAAATTGGTGGGATGGCACGTCAGATCGAAAATTCAGTCGCCCGTGCGAAACAAGCGGCCGAAGCGGTTGCTGAATTGCCGGTTGGGGGTACTGCCGTCGGTTCGGGAATTAACACGCACCCAGAGTTTGGAGCCCGAGTCAGCGCCGTGCTGGCCCAGGAAACAGGAATTCCACTTGTTGAGGCGGTTGATCATTTTGAGGCGAACGCGCAGCGCGATGGTTTGGTTTCGAGCCATGGCCATTTGAAGACTATTGCGACGACCCTGTTCAATCTGTCCAACAACATTCGCTGGCTCGGGTCAGGACCTCGGTGTGGATTTTACGAATTGCAGCTGCCGACGCGCCAGCCCGGAAGTTCGATCATGCCCGGGAAGGTCAATCCCGTCATGTGTGAGAGCATGATGCAAGTGGCCGCTCGAGTTATGGGGAATGACCAGACGATCACTTTTAGTGGTGCCACGGGCGGTCAGTTTCAATTAAACATCATGATGCCTGTGATGGGCCACGCGGCGCTCGAGAGTATTGCGCTGCTGGCGGCAGTGACACGGGCGTTTGTCGAGTTCTGCACGGATGGATTGGAAGCGAACCAGGAAGCGTGTGCTGCAGCCGTCGAACAGAGCCTGTCGATGGTGACGAGCCTCAATCCGCACATCGGCTATGAAAAGGCGGCGGCGTTAGCCAAGCAGGCTTTTACCACGGGCAAAACAATTCGTGAACTTTGCCGCGATGAGGGCGTATTGCCCGAAACCACTCTGAACGAAGCCCTGGATCCTATGCGGATGACTGAGCCGCAAGCTTGACCAGCCGTTAATGTGGCTGGCTGTCCGCAAGGCATACGTGCGCAAAAAATACGGCAGCCACATCAAGTAGTTGCCGCGTAATTCGCAGTACAAGGATTTATGCACCTGGGCGTCAGAGCTCGGTCTAACGTGTTTCGCAGAAGCATTGCCTTCCGGTCACACAGCTTGTGCGGCTGACATCGGATTCGTCACTGCCAATCGAGTGCTGCGTCAAATTGCACCACGCATAGCCGCTGTCTTCATCGGGGTGGGTGTAGTCAGTCGTCCCTCGTACGTACAAGGCCTTACTACGGAAGTGTACACAAGCTGGGGTGTTTTCTAATTGAGGCAATTCGTATTCAGAAGAAGCCATTCCTCAATCCTCCGGTCGATGAAACAGTGAACCCGGAAGGGTTCGATTGCAAGTTACTTGTTCGGTGGTTTACAGGCCGCCCGTTTCCAGTCCCGCCGCTCGCAAGATCGCTCGTTTTACTGCGACTTGGGCTAACTGGACTTTGTATCCGTTGTGCGACAAGGGGGTCGCCTCTTCCACGGCGGCTAAGCCTGCGGTTTCGGCTGCTTGTGCGTCTAGTGGCTGACCCATCAGGGCATCGGCCGCCGCGGCGGATGACCACGGTGTTGGCGCCACTTGGCCAAGGACGACGCGTGCCTGGTGCACACGTTGTTGGTTGTCTAGTTCCAGAGAGACGGCTGCGGATGCGAGCGGGAATTCTGGGCCCGCACCCTGTCGTACTTCATAGGTAGCATTCAAACCGCCGTTTACCGGTGGCAGTACCAGGTGAGTGACCAGTTGATTGGGGAGTAGTGTATGCTCACGTTGCCCCTCTTGCCGGGGCGTTCGGAACAAATCGAGGAGCGGTATCATCTGTATGTCACTGTCACTGGGCCCGATGACTCGGGCCTCAGCTGCAAGCACACAAAGCGCTGGTGCAATTCGTGAACTCTGCACAAACTTGGATCGACCGTTGTTTCCGAAGATCGCGTGGAAGCGGTTGTCGCCCCCGGAAATCTGCCCTGTGTCGAGAAGCTCCTGGCCGTTGCGATAAAACCAGCAGCGCGGCCGTTGCAGGATTTCCCCGCCAAGCGTACCTTGCGATTGTAATTGCATGCTGTTGATGCCAAGAATCGCATCGGTGATTGCCGGGTAATCTTCCAGGTATGGGTGCGCCAGAATTTCATCGAGTGTGACCGTAGCGCCAATCGCTACGCCACCGCCATCGACCGCTTCAATATTCTTGAGTGTTGGCACCTCCATGATGTTCACCACACGGTCAGGTGTGACGATCATCTTTTTCATCAGACCAACGAGGTCAGTTCCACCGGCGAGCAATTCGGTCTGTCCAGACTGATCCGAGAGCAACTGAAGCACTTCATTTTCAGAACAGGGTGCCGCATATTCAAAGTTTTTCATGGTTTAAGCCTTCCCCGCGGCCTTGGCCAGCGCATCAAGTACACGTTTAGGAGTCATGGGTACGACCGGCACGCGAACACCAAGTGCGTTCGCGACAGCATTACTAATTGCTGTTTTGGGGCTGATTGCTGGCGGCTCGCCGTTACCGATGACACCGCGACTACGTTCACTCTCGGGCTCATAGAGTTCGACCACGATATCACCAACATCACCCAGGCGGGCTAATCCGTAACCATCGCGATCAAAGGATCCTGAGTTCAGAAACAGGCCTGTACGGGGGTCGTTAACTCGCTGCTCATAAATCGACGCCGCAATGCCCATGATGACGGCGCCGGAAATCTGGCTCTTGCAGGTCTTGGGATTGATGACCAATCCCTGATCCTGGACAGCGACGAATTTGTTGACACGAATCACACCCGTATCCTTGTCAACGGACACATGAGCCATCTGGACGCCGGCGACACCACTACTGGACAGTGCCCCATCCTTGCCACGTTCGTGTGAACGCGTGGTTTCGAGAGGCGTGACACCCAGCAGACCACATGCTTGTTTCCAGCTCAAGGACTTGTTGCCGTCGGTTGTCTGAATACGACCACCAGCGGCAATCAGGTCACTTGCCTTGGCACCCAATTTCGCAGCTACCAGAACAAACAGTTTCTGCAAACCGTCCTGGGCACTCCGACGGTGTGATTGAGAAACTCCTCCGACCGTTGTGCTTCCACCGGAAGGGCCACTGATGGGGTACTTGGAGCTTCCCAGGTTCACTGTCACGTCGGTCACCTTGAGACCGAGCGTTTCCGCCAGGACCTGTGCACAGACGGTGCGGGTGCCACTGCCCAGGTCCTGTGAACCGAGAAATGACTCGACGCTACCATCAGGGTGGATTTTCAGTGTGCATGTCGAGGGATGGGCGGCGCCGCCCCACGTGTGCAGTCCCATGCCGAGACCTTCGACGACGGACCCTTTGACCGCGCCTTTACCGTGGGGGTGCCACTTTGCTTTCCAGTCCATCAACCGGGCGGCGACTTTCATCTGGTCAGCGTAGACTTCGGCTTTCCCATTCGTGCAATTGGCGAGGTTGGCCATGAACACGTCATAGCTGTCTTTTCCCAATTTCCCTGCGACATCGTCAATGACAGTTTGACTGAGAGCACAGCCCTGCGGGTGGTTGGGTGCACGCCAGGCTCGCACCGGTGCATTATTTGTGTTGATATTGGTCGCGATGCTGCGCCGGTTTGGTGGCACCATCACGTAGGGCACGACGCCAATGGAGACAGCACCTCGGCCGGAGCCACCGGTACCCCAATGATGGGAATCCCAGACGGAGAGTTTTCCGGTTTTGTCCGCTCCCACTTTCACTTTCACGTAACCGGAGGGTCGGCTTCCGCCAATTCGTAGTTCCTGGTCACGATCCAGCATCAGTCTGACCGGACGCCCCGTTTTCTTGGCGATTCGCGCCGCAGCAATTCCCCAGTAGTCGGGTGCAAACTTACTGCCGAATCCACCGCCAATGTAGTCACAACGGACTTCCACATCATTGGCTGTCACGCCCAGGGCCCCGGCGAACTGGTCGTCTGTGCCAGAGACATTTTGCGTCGACAGATAGACGACCAGCTTGTCACCTTCCCACACCGCAGTTGCGCCATGTGGTTCCAGACAACAGTGGGTGATGGCATCAATTCCGTATTCACCTTCGTGAACGATCTCAGCATCCTTAAAGAGACGGACAAATTCTTTTTCGTAGAACTCGTCTTCGTCGTCGTCGTCGCCAGGTTCTTGTTCGGTTTCTATGCGATTGCCACCCTTTGTCGTGCGTTTGGCACGTTGCGCGGCTTCCAGATCGTCGTCAGCGGTAAAGACATCAAGCATTTCATATTCGATTTTGATGTTCGCGACACCTTCCCGGGCAGCGCCTTCCGATTCGGCTGCCACGACGACCAGCAATTCACCGGCCCAGCGAACTTCTTTACCTTCTTTACCCTGTTCAAGAACTTCGACGTGAACAACACCGTCCACCTTTTCGGCCGCTGTGCTATCGACACTCTTGATGCGCACATGCGAGTGGGGACAGCCTAATGCAACGGCAATCAATTGGTTCTTGAGATTCACGTCGTATGTGTACTTCGCCGCGCCTGTCGACTTGACCAACCCGTCCAAACGGTCATGGTCTTTACCGATTACGTCAGTGTCTTTACGGGCAGGCCACTGATAAGGGCCCATTGGTTCTTTTGTCTGGTCGTTGTCCTGAAGCACCATTAGACGCCTCCCTTCACCACATCCAGCGCGGCTTTAATGATGTTGTTGTACGTGCCGCAGCGGCAGATGTTGCCGTTGAGACCCTGACGGATTTGGGATTCCGTTGCATCGGGATTCTTGTTGAGAAGCGCGCGAACTGCGACGACAAAACCAGGCGTGCAGAACCCACATTGTTGCGCGTCGTGCTTGACGAATGCCCGCGGTACTGCGTCTGTATCTTCACCGCCGAGGCTTTCCACGGTTTCGATGTTTTTTCCCGTTACGGCCATGGCCAGTGTGGTGGATGCCATAACGGGTTTGCCGTCCACCAATACGGTACTGGCACCACTGCTGCCATCTGAGCTCACAGGTTTGGCACCCGTCAATTCGAGTTGGCTACGCAATGCTTCAAGTAACGTGGTGCGTGGTTCAACCGTCACTTTGTGGTCGCCACCGTTGACGTTCAGAGTGATTGTTGTTGCGCCACTGACCACGTTTGCTGCCGCTTGTGGCTCGGCCTCAACAGCCGGAGAGTGGAGTGCGGTGGCAGCGGCAACCGCACCGGATCCCTTGAGAAACGACCGGCGATTGACGGTCGCACGAGAAGAATCGGTGTACTCATTTGACTTCGTCATACGCTTCACCTTGCTTGAGGCCTGACGATACGAATCGTAACGACGTTCCAACGACCGGTCGTTGCAGCTGCAACCCACCAATAGAATTGTGGGCTGCACTGCGGCACCTGCGTTGTCACTGCCAACCTAGCTTGGACGCCACCTGACAATTGCATAACATACAATCCAAGGGATTATACGAACTGGCAAACGCGATACAACACAAGGTTCGTAGAAAAGACCTGGCACGGCAGGCAGTGATCGTGTGCCGCAATTCGGCGACAACTTTTGATGCGACCGGCTTATAGGGGCCTGCAATTACAACTTGTAAGCCGCCGGGATTTGGTGCGGTTTAGACTTGAGCAGTCAATCGCAAATGCGGCAGTGATCGAAGACGTCTTTCGGCGGTGCGATGTAGCTTGTGTAGAAGGGTCCAAATTCGGCGTAGCGGGCACTCGCTTCGTCAAACCGCATCTTATAGACGATGTCCTTGAGAAATTGGGGGTTGCGCGCCCAGAGTGTGACACCCCACTCCCAATCTTCCAAGCCAACCCCTACCGTGATCAACTGGCTGACCTTACCGGCAAATTGCATCCCGCTGCGGGCATGCTCAGACATCAGGGCATTTCGCGCAGAAAAAGGGAGGTTGAACCAGTTTTCGCCGACTTTTCTTTTCTTGTTCATGGGATAAAAACAGGTCGACGGCCACGGGGGAAATTCGGGTGTCAGACGCTGCTTGTTCATTGCCGGTAGACGCCCCTCATAAGCTTTGTACTTGGCTTGATAGGAGGGGCTCCCTTCTTGCTCGCCTTCGGCGATCAGCCGTTGTGCATACTGTTCCACAGAGGGGACGTATTCGGAGATTTCCGAGAGCGAGACAAAGGAGTAAACCGGTCGTAGCGCAGGCCCCAGCTGGCTGGCCATGATGCGTTGATGCACTGCGTCGATTTTCAATGGATCGGGATCCATGATCATTAGTGCGAAGTCCGCCTTCTGGCCGCTCACGGCGGAAGTCTGCAGACGCAGCGGAGCTTCGGTCGACTGTGGGTCGAGCACTGCCACGAGTTCATCACGACCGTCGAGACGTTTGGTCTCGTGCATCGAGCTTAAGACACCGCGGTCAAACTCATAGTAAAGATGGCTGCAATGCCAGCCCTCGTCTGGAGTTAGCGAAATCTCCGCCGGAGTTTGATTGGTGGGGCGACCATGGGACATGCCGGTGGGCTCCTTGTGACTAGCTGCGAGGCTTCGTATCGTACCAAATCGATCGTCGACTTGTCAGCGGTCCCATTTCGACTTGGGTGAAGTTTATTGTTCGGCGCAGCGAGAAAGCCGATCGATTTGCACCTGTTGCCGTTGACCTTGGGTCAGCAGGCCGCAGGGATCCTGGTCTTTTGTCCAGGCGACGCATGAAAGCGGGTTATGAACGGGTCACAATCACTTTGGTTCATCTCAAAGGCAGTCGTTGTTTAATGGAACGTGAGTTCATTCAATGGATTCGAACGCAGTTGCCGCCCGATCCGCGTTTATTGCTAGGAGCTGGCGACGACGCGGCAGTGCTCGATCTTGCGCAGCAAGCGGGCTGTGTGGTGACCAGTGATCTTTTGATGGACCAGGTCGATTTCCTGGTTGATGAATGTTCGCCGCAGCGGATCGGCCGCAAGTCGCTGGCAGTGAATCTAAGCGATTTAGCGGCGATGGCGGCTCGGCCTCATTCGGTCGTTGTCTCTCTGGCTTTGCCCAGACGAGGCGCGCATGCCTTGGCGGTTGGGCTCTATGAAGGCATTCTGCCGCTGGCGCGTGAATTCAAGGCTTCGATTGCGGGGGGCGACACCAATACCTGGGATGGCCCGTTAGTGATTAGTATTACTGCAATTGGTGAAACAACCGGAAGCGGTCCCGTTGCTCGTAGCGGAGCACGGCCAGGTGATACGGTTCTGGTAACGGGCGATTTTGGTGGCAGTATTCTAAGCAAGCATTTGGACTTTACACCACGCGTTCATGAAGCACTTTGTTTGCATCGCGATTATCAGCTGCACGCTTTGACCGATGTTAGCGACGGCCTCTCGGTAGATCTGTCACACATCGTTGAAGAAAGTGGATGTGGTATCGTCATCAATCGGGATTCGATTCCCATTTCCGAGGCTGCCATCCAACTAGCAGCGCAAATGGGTGATGCGCCGTCGGCGCTAGCGCATGCGTTATCTGACGGAGAAGATTTTGAGCTGATCATAGTCATGGCGGCTGATGCTGCTGAACAGTTGGTACAGCAGCAGCCGTTTGCGGTTCCAGTAACTCCCATCGGCCATGTGGTAGAAGACACGGGGTTGTGGTGGTGCGGTGAACACGGAGATCTGATGCCATTAGAGATTTCCGGATACGAGCACCGAGGCGTGGAATGAGCAGGCTTTCATTTGTAGCGCAGGATCTATCTGATACCGACCGATTGGGGGCGACACTTGCGCAGGTGCTACCCGCAAGCAGCGTTGTTTCATTGGTCGGAACACTTGGAGCAGGAAAGACATACCTAGTCCAGTCGCTGGCATCAGCATTAGGTGTTGCCCGCGAATCGGTGGTTAGCCCCACATTTGTGCTTTGCCAGGAATATCAAGGCAGCAAGAAGATTGTTCATGTGGATGCTTACCGGTTGCATGACGAAGATGAGTTTCTCGAGCTCGGTCCGCAGGAATGGTTTGAATCGGAAGGCCTGACGTTGATCGAATGGGCAGATCGCGTTGAGAGCTGCCTGCCTGTCGAACGACTAGAGATTCGGATCGAAGTTCTTCCTGCTGACGCGCGCCAATTCGAGATGCACGCGATTGGGGGATCGATGGTCGCCGCGCTGGATGCTTTACGGGCGTCGCTTTGATGGAGTTTCCGTTTATGCGAGCTGCTGTGCCTGGGAACTCGGGTGGTTAGCCTTCTGGCTACAGGGCGCTATCACATGCCGAACTGGAAGTTCTACTTGGAAAGCAGGTGGGCTGTCTCCAGCAGAGCGGTGTGTGTGGGAGTCTCGTGATGATTGCTTCTTGAGACGTTCTGTTATTGCGTCGGTGGCAGCATGCGACTGGCCCCATGGATGGAAATGATGAGTTGCCGATCTGGTTTGTAGACCTGCCGCTCTAACTCATTCAGCGTATCGAGGAAATTTTCGCGAGCAGACAGTTGGTGCGCGATGTGGCCCCCGACATCAATAGCATTCTGGGGGAAAAGTGGTAACGCAGTTCTTGGAATGGCTTCCGCGCCGGCGTTTTTCTGGCGAAGCATTTCACTGCCGTCCTGCGTCATTGGTTCGTCAAGCCAATTGCTCTAACTCGTCAAGGAGTCGATCGACTTCGTCCGCGGTGTTGTAGTGAACAAGTCCGATCCGGACCATGCCGTCTGGTTCCAGGCCGAGTGACTCAGTCAATTCAAGCGCGTAGTAGTTGCCGTGCCAAACGAACAGTCCGCGCTGTCCAAGTTCGGTTGCCAACGCTTCTGGGGACAGGCGGTGGTGGGTAATCGATAGCGTAGGCAGACGTTCGTGAGCTCGCGCCGGATCGTTGATCCCCCAGATTTGAATACCTGGAATGTTACGTAATCCGGCTAACAGTCGTTCGACCAGGAATTGTTCATAGGGTTGGATGGAGTTGAATGCAGTTTCCAAGGCAGGTCGGCGGGGAAGCGATTGGTCCTCAGCACAATTGCGACCGATGTCCGCTAGGTAGTTGACGGCCGCTAGTGTGCCGGCGAGGCATTCGTGGTTTTGCGTGCCGGTCATCCACTTGTCGGGCAAAGAGTCAGGGACTGTTTTTAGCTTGTACGCGGTAAGTGATTGCAGGTGTTTTCGTTTTCCCCACAAGATTCCCACGTGCGGTCCAAAAAACTTGTAGGCCGAGCACGCCAGAAAATCACAATCCCACGACTCCACGTCAATCAGCGCGTGCGGTGCATAGTGAACGGCGTCGAGAAATACGAGTGCGCCGACTTCGTGAGCCCAGGCAATGACATCGCGGTATGGATTGATGGTTCCGACCGAGTTCGAAGCGCAGCCCAAAGCGACCAGGCGGGTGCGCTCGTTCAATTTTGATTTCAGGTCGTCCAAATCGAGAGTGCAGTCTTCTCGGCGAATCTCAACAAAACGAACTAGGGCTCCCGCGTCTTGTGCTGCCAGCACCCACGGCCGGACATTGGCGTCGTGGTCGAGTCTGCTGACGATGATTTCGTCGCCAGACTGCCAGGTTTGTCCAAGTGCGCGGGAAAGTGCGAACGTGAGCGACGTCATGTTTGCTCCAAAGGCCACACAATCTGAATCGCTTGCACCGAGTAAGTCTGCGATCGCCTGGTGTGTCGCCCGCAAGATGTCATCGCTTTCGTGGCTGGTCACGAACGCTCCGCCGTGATTTGCGTTGTGCTGTACGTAGTAGTTAGTGATTGCATCGATAACGCTTTGCGGTACCTGGGTACCGGCGGGGCCATCCAGAAAGACAGCAGTTCGCTCATTCACTTGCCGCCGCAATGCTGGAAATTGCTGTCGGGCCTCGTAGAGGGCGGGGGGGTGCATGGCGAGGATTCTCCGGTGTATCTGTTTTCAGGACAGCTTGTTTGTTTCGTTTCTTAGATCAATAAACCGTTTTGCCTTGCCTTCAAATCTCGGTAACGACTGGATTGGAACGCAGGAGACATCTACTTTGAGGCCCAGCCGGAGTTGAAGTTCGGCTGACACCCGTTCAGGTTCCTGACGCAAGTCTTCGATTTCTACGGTGACTTTGTCCATGGCACCCTGTCGACTTGCCGTTAATCGAAATTCGACAATCTCGGGGAACGTGCGCAGGATCTCTTCAACTGAGCTGGGAAAGATGTTGATGCCACGAATCACCATCATATCGTCAGCTCGTCCTAGCACACCTCCTTTGAGAAACACGAAATGGTTCGGCCCTTGCTCGAACCGATGCGGTTGCACCAGATCTCCAGTGCGGTAACGAATTAATGGACTGCCATGTCTTCCCAGTGTTGTCAGCACGAGTTCGGAAAGGGTGCCAGGTTCTGCCGGCGTGTCGGTTTCGGGAACGAGAAACTCTGCCAGAAATTCACTTTCAACGACGTGCAGGCCCGCTCCCTGGGAATCGCCATAACCCCAAGGCCCAATTTCAGACGCACCACTGTGATCAATCACATCGGCGCACCAGAGCGACTCGATCCGTTGTCTTATCGTGGGCAGGGAGCCACCCGGTTCTCCGGCAACGACGATGCGTTTGACGTCCCATGACGCAATTTCCATGTCGTGTTCGGCGGCAATTTCCGCGAGCCGAAGTGCGTAACTTGGTGTGCAGAACACGGCGGTGACAGCATGGTCACGGATCAATGACAACCGCGCCACGCTACTCAATCCACCTGTGGGAATGACCAGACAACCACGCTCGATGCTTGCGTCGTAGGCGCTCCAGAACCCAATGAAAGGCCCGAAGGAAAAGGCCATCAGGGCGCGGTCCGTGTCATCCAGTTGGGCGGCATCCAGCACAAACTGCCAGGTGTTGATCCACCACTCCCAATCTTTTGCTGTGTCAAGGACGGCGAGCGGCTTTCCGTGGGTGCCCGACGTGCGGTGAAAACGGATATAGCGGTTTAAAGAGTAGGTAATATTTGCGGAAATGTTCCGGTCATTCATTCCCGCAGTGAGTTCGGCCTTGGTCGTAAAAGGCAGTTCACAGAGCCGCTCGAGCGAATCCAGCGGGAACGAAAAGCTGGATAGCTTGGCCTGGTAGAAACGATTTTCCGGCAGGATTTCTTCGAGCAGGGCATTGAGTCTTTGCAGCTGCAATGCCTCAAGTTCCTCGCTGGGAAGTTGTTCGAGCCTGCGGCGTGCCGTGAAGTCAGAGTCGGACATGCCTGCATCATAAGGCGTGAAACAGGACAACAAAAGGAGCGCGATTGCCGATCGGGCGAAGAGCAGCCAATCGTGGCAAGCAGGAGTCCAGGTCGACGTCTTGCGACGCTCCTTTTCAGACTGGCTAGCCGTTGCCGGCAGTGCGTCGTGCGATTATGCTCACCCAACGGTCGAGCGGCATCGCACCGTATTGTCTGGCAGGTACCGCAGAGGTGGGTGGATTTGCCGGAAATGGAGAATTCATCCGCCCGTTGAGCATTTATCTTAGAAGGCAGACTGTATGTCCGATTCACCGCGAACGGGATCCCTCTTGGTCATCTTTCTGACGGTGTTTATTGACCTGCTGGG
>PBOG01000275.1 GCA_002724245.1 Planctomycetaceae bacterium | reverse complement strand
CGTGGGGGCATCATGGAAAACGAATAGGCTTCAGTTCCCACCCACAAGTCCGGTCGCTTCCTGGCGACGTCGGCAGCAACACGGTTAACGAAATCAAGGATCACCGCGGAGGGCGGACCGTTACGTATCTTTTTGCGATCTACACCCAGAGGTTTTTCCACCTCAGGAATATCTTCCGGTGCATCCCCTTCACGCTGCACGGCAATACAGCGCGTACAGGTGCAGACAGCGCCGTTGTCGTTTTGTGCCAGTGGGATCGTGGTTCCCAGGGCGTATCCGTCCAGATTTTTGAGTATTTGCGCGGTTACTGTGCGGTGGACCAGCGGGTGTGTGAGGCATGGCTGCAGAGGACTTCGCTGGCCATCGATCAGGGCGTAACATTCGGGGTGGTCCCGGAACGAGAGCTGGAAGAGAAAGTTGTTATGCAGGAAAACCCCTCCGCGGGATTCACCTCCCAAATGCGCACCCATGCGCTGGCTCTGGGGCGCGTACTGGCTGGCGGTATTCTGGCGACGCCGCGCCGCAAATGCGGGGTCCTTACTGATTTCGTTCTTGGAATAATGACGGTAGGCGAAAGGCGGCGTGTAGGACCGGTCGATAAGGGGGAGTGGACGGTCCGGGGCCACGCGCGGCGTGTGGGTTACGTCGGCGGTCAGGAACCGGATACCAAGGTAGTCCTCGACGAACGTATAGACGCCATATAGCGTGCCGCGAGGGCGACCGCCAAGGATGGCGATGTGGTTCGCGGTGATGACGATCCGAAGTTCCTCTGCTGCGTATTCTTGCTCCATGATAAACCCCAAGCTACTGCTGCGGAGCGCTTTGCTGGGGCCGACGAAAACCTGGTGGCCAGCCGCTTTGCCTGCTGTGTGGATCGGCAGCAGGATCCCCGAAGTCTGGTGGAGGTAGTGCTGGAATTCTTTGGCTGCGTAAGTCTCGGATGGGATGGGCGTGGTGGAAACGGTGATGGACCAGTGGCGCAAATCGCCCACCGACAGGTCGGCTGCGCGGGCCACTGACAGCATGCTGGAGATTCCGATAAGCAAAAACAGTTTGCGAACAGGGGCACAACCAAATTGTTGGTGGTATGGCATAGTTTGTTGCTGGGTGCGGGGAGTTGTTTTGGGGATTCGATCCGTCCAGGCGGAGCGTGCAGTATTAGTGTACAGGGTAGGTTGGCCAAATACAGTTGTTAATGCACCACGGCTCATAGGGAAGGCAATGCTGCCGGTGTTGAGCGGAGTGTCGTCTCGTGGTGGCTTCGGTGTTGCCCTGGAAACGCGTTTGCTACAATGCGGCCGTCATGTCAGCTCAACCGCAGACCGTCGACGACTACCTTTCGGTGTTGCCCGAGGAACGGCGAGAGGTGTTGCAGGCCGTCCGCCAAACGATCCTGGAGAACCTCCCCCAGGGATATGAAGAGGGGATCCAGTACGGCATGATTGGCTACTACGTGCCGCACGACATTTACCCGGCCGGGTACCATGCGGATCCCCGCCAGCCATTGCCTTTTGCGGGGCTGGCCTCGCAAAAGAACCACATGGCGATCTACCTGATGTCGGTCTATGCGAATCCGGAACTGGAATGCTGGTTTCGCGCGGCGTGGACCAATACGGGTAAAACGCTTGATATGGGGAAATCTTGCGTCCGCTTCAAAAAGTTGGCTGCGGTGCCCCTGGACGTGATCGCTGAGGTGGTGCGCCGTGTCTCGGTGTCCGACTTTATTGATCAATGCGAATCAGGTCGTGCCTCCACGAAGGCGGTTAAAACGAACGCAGTTAAAACGAACGCAGTTAAAAGACAGCCTCGTGGTGCGGGGGAAACGGTCAGGCAGCGAAATGTGGCGGCCGTCGGCAAGAGGAAGAAAGGTGCGAGGAAAACGTCTGGGAGGTCTTAGTGTGCCGTCACGGTGTCCGGCGTGCCCTGATGTGGAATGTCACGAAGAATCGGGGGAAGTCTCTACGAGAGTGGCCTGCATGTCTGCCAGGTGCAGGCCAATTACTGAGGTCGCATCAAGGATTATTGGGGAGTCAAAACATGGATACGACAGCCAGGGTCTGCGGTGTAATGGTGCTCTGTTTTTGTGCAGTGTCGGTCACGGGTGTGGCAGGGCAGGATGCCAGTAAAGACTATGCGCGACTTGCCAAGGAACTTAAGGTCCGCGAACTAAAAACCCTGATGTTCGCGAAGTACAACAATGTGAACCTGTCGAAGCTGGAAGCGTTTCTCAAAAAATATCCTGCGGCGCCGGAACGAGAAAAGGTTCTGTACCTGAGGGCATATTCGATTTGGAGCCTCCAGCGTTACACGGAGGCGGGGCCTGCGTATGCGGTGTTGCTGAAAGAATTCCCAGAAACCCGGTTTGCGCGGTTGGCACGCATTCGGGAAGCGGCGTCGTATCTTTTCAGTGGGCAGCCAGCATTAGCGCTGCCGCGGTTGCGGGCACTGCAGAAGGATTATCCGGATCGTCCTGAGATGTACGCCCGGGAGCTGGCTTACGCGCTTTCACGCGTGGGCAAACAGAAAGAGGCGATTTCCTTTATGGACGATGTTGAGGCAGAATTGCTCTTTCGGAAACGCGATCGGCTGTTGCCACGAATCAAGAGTCATTTCGACAAAATACGTATGGTTGGCAAGCCGCTGCCAGCTTTCGATGTAAAAGATCACCGGTCGGGTGACCCGATTAATCCTGCCAGCCTCAAGGGTAAAGTTGTATTAATCGATTTCTGGGCGACGTGGTGTCGTCCGTGTCTGGCGGAGATGCCTTATGTACAGGCTGCGCACCGGGACCTGGCAGCACGGGGCTTTGTGGTATTTGGCGTTAGCCTCGATGAAAATCAACAGCGGATGGATGCGATGGTTGCCAAACGGAAGATGGACTGGTTGCATCACTATGATGGGAAGAAATGGAAGAATGAGCTTGCGGTAGTATTTGACGTACACAGTATTCCCGCGAGTCTGCTCGTCGACCGCCTGGGAATTGTTCGCGCAGTAAACGT
This sequence comes from Planctomycetaceae bacterium, assembly GCA_002724245.1. Taxonomy (GTDB): domain Bacteria; phylum Planctomycetota; class Planctomycetia; order Pirellulales; family Pirellulaceae; genus UBA9264. Next base: position 23,252 of record PBOG01000275.1, on the reverse strand, counting down.
GCGCGGGAAAGAACTGGCGGAAGTTGCGAAGGCATTGTTGCGGGAAACCACGCAGTGAAACTTTTCATGATGGATGCGCTGATGCGAGTGGCGAGTGGTGGACGTGCCACCTGCGATGCGGCGTCGCTCGCGTGCAATAGGCGGTTGTCGTGAGTCTGGTTGACTCGACGTAAAATCGTTAGGAGTTCAATGTGTCACAGCAGTTGTTGTGGTTTGCGGCGTATCTGGCACTGCTGGCGGCGCCGGTTACCGGGCTCGAGGACGCAGTCGGAAATCGGTCGCGAACGCTTCCCTCGCGGCAACGAGTGGCAGCGACTGCAGGCCTTCCCGATATTCGGGAATTTCAGGTGGCCCGGTCGGATCAGTTCGTGGTAGACCTGGACCAGGTGCGGACAGGACACCCTTACAAAGGCATCCGAGCGGAGCGGCCGCACACAGGTGCGCATATTTACTTTCGGCCGTTGGCGAGACGCGTCAAGGCGACGGACGTGGAGAAGTTTCCGGCCATTTATGCTGTGGCGGATGGAGTGGTTACGCGGATTGATTATTCGTTTCGGCTGCGTGCGATCTATGTGTCTGCGTTGAAACGTCGCGTTGCCAATCGACGGTATGGGATTGGCCTGGCTTTCGCGCAGGTGGGCGGCGCACCGATCGAAATGCACTACAGTATCGAGCCCTTTGTCGATCCGGCGGAGCCCCATTTCTACGATCCCTTTATCCAGGTGCGGGTCGGGCAACGGGTGAAGAAAGGCGACGTGATTGGGCGGATGTACCTGCCGGAGAATCGACGCGTTGCCGAAAATTCCCATATCCACTTCAATCTGCTTGGTGGCCGGCGCCGGCAATTCCAGTCGCCGTCCATTTTTGATGCACGCATTGTGAACGCATTTCACGCAACGTGGGACAGACGCAGGGGGGCAGATGGCGGGACGCCGATCCCTGCCTGTATGGGATACCGTTTGGGACGCGATGAGAATCCCTTCCAGAGGCGTGTCGCCGATCGCTTGTAGTGGGGCAAGGAATGAGTGGTTCCTTGTCTGAGGCGCGGTGACTGCCTGCACGTCTTTGGAAGACTGGGGGACGAATATGCAATTGAGCCTGTTTTCTGTGAGTTATGCCGGGTTGTGGGGTCAACACACGTTAGACATGCCGGAGATCATTGGGAAAGCGGCCGAGTTGGGCTACAGCGGTGTCATGTTGGCAGGTAAACGTCCGCATCTGTCGGTACTCGATACCACGACCGAGACGCTGTCTGGGGTTCGTCAGACGCTGGCCGATCACGGCATGCGTTGCTATGTGCTGGGTGGGTACGTGAATTTGGCGCCAACGACGGCAGCAGAGGTGCCGTATCTGGAAATGCAGATCGGTTATGTCGAGGGGTTGGCGCGCCTTGCGGCAGGACTGGACTGCTCGATCGTGCGCGTTTTTTCGGCGTATGAACCGCCGGGCGGTCAACCTCAGGCGGTTTGGCAGGGCATGGTCAAAGCCCTGCAGGAGATGTGTGATCGTGCGGCGCCGTATGGTGTGACGATTGCCATACAAAATCATCACGACCTGGGTGTCCACAGCGACGTGCTACTTGAATTGCTGGGCGATGTGGACCGCGCGAATTGCCGTGCAGGGTTCGATGCCTGGGCCCCTGCGTTGTGTGGCGAGGACCTGTACGAGGCAGCCTGCAAGCTGGCGCCACACACGGTGATTACCACCAACGCGGATTACATCCGGTTGCCGCGTTATGCGTACCAGCCGTCGCTGGTGAATTACCAACGGACGGAGCCAGATTGGGTGCGGGCTGTCAAGTATGGCGACGGGTTCATTGATCTGAGAGCATTCTTTCAAGGACTCAGGGATGGTGGCTTCGATGGTGTCGCGAATTATGAGATGTGCTCGCCGATTCGTGGAGGCGGTTCGCTGGAGAACCTGGATTCCTACGCGACGCGTTATGTAGAGTGGATGCGCAAGGAAGGGTTTGCGGATTAACGTCCGTCGGTAAGGACACGGACGAAGACGAGCTTTGCTGCGTCACGATGGTTAATCAACAGGGTCTGGTTATCAAGACGCGTCAGGTCCTGGAGATCGAACGCCGCTTTCCCACGAACCAGAGATGCTTGATCGAAACGAGCATTGATGCGGTAGAAATCTTTTCCATGTGAGTGGATCTGGAACTGGTCGCTGTCGGGCAGATATTCGAGCCCCTGGATGCCAAAGGGTGAGCGGATAGGAACCTGGTACGTTTTGACGTGGTTGAAATGAGCGGTGAACTGGACAATCGTGTCCATGTGGTCGTTGTCAAAAAACGAGGCTGCGACGTAGAAATGATTGCGGCGGTAAGCAATCCCACCGGCACAAATCGAAAAATGGCGGCTCACATCGTGCTGCTGAAGTAGCTGAAATGTTGTCGGGTCATAGACGTGCACGCGTTGGACTGGTGAACCAGTGGGGTCGCAGCCACTGACGGCACAATAGAGTTTTCCGGCAACCCAGGCGATCCCGCCATGGTGGAGGGTGAGTCTGGAGCTTGCGTGAAGAAGCTTGCCGTTGAGGTTGTATTGAAAAAGTTGTTGCGTGTTCTGAACGTAGAGGTACTTGCCGTCAGTGGCCACGCCCTGTTGACCATCGTCGCTGGGGATGGAAAGGGACCGGATGTGCTGCAGTCGCAGTTGTTGCGCAGAAAGAACTGCGGGCAGGGAGGCGAGAGATAGCAGCAGGGATTGGATGATGGGATGCATATGCATGGGAGATCCTCGGTTGGGCAGTCGACCGGCGGCCGGCTGGTTGCGTTTCCACTGGAAGCGTGAGGGCACGCTTGGCGATGACGCGTGCAGTGGTCGTTGTGGGCAATCGGGTGGCAGCGGTTTCAGTGAGCGGCCTCGCGCAGCTTCAGCCAGGCTTCGGCATAACGGCGGCCGAGTTCGCGGTAGGAATCAGCATCAAAATGGACTTCGTCGCCTTTATGGCTCAATCCCTGGGAGGAGACGAAAGCAGTGTGGGGAAGCCGTGCAGGAAGGTTGCGATGGACCGCATCGACTCGTTTTTTGGCCGCGTCCCAGGGGCGTTCTGCGAAATGTCCCATTTGGCCTGCCAGGAAGGGCACTGCGGGGGCCTTCAACTCCTCTCGAAAACGGCGGACTAACGCATCCAGGCGGCCTTGGTACCGCGCTGCCAGATCCGGCTGGCAATCAGACTCTCCCTGATGCCAGAGAATTCCTTTCAGGGTTCCGTCTGGTAACGCCGCGCGGGCGCGTTGCAGCATGTCGTCCCAGGGGTGCGTTTTCGTTGACGGGTGATATCCGCCCGGCTGCCATGTCGCGATGGCGGAGCCGCCGACGGCGCATGGAATCAGTCCGATCGTACACTCTGGGTTGGCCTGGGTGACCGCCTTGGCGAAGGCCCGGCCAATGCCCACGCCGACGACTTTGGGTTTGTCGAAATGGAGGGGGGCACGGGCCGCAATCCATCGGCGCTGTTTGGAATAGACGAGCACTCTGGGCAACGGTTGGCGGTCCGTTTCAGCGACTCTTCCACGTCCAGCCATGTTCGATTGGCCGACCAACAGGAAGAGGTGGAATTGTTGCCGGGGAGGGAGTTTGGCGGGCGGGCTCTGGTCGGCTGCGGTGGCAGGTGCGAACGACGGAAGGATGCCGCCGCAGGCGAGCAGGATGCCTGCGAAGAAATCACGTGAGAGGGACCTCGCTGGGTTCGGCACCGTGTTGTCCTTGTTCAGATCGGGGCAGTCAACTACCAGGCCATAGACGAGTGTGCGCTCCAGCGGCCGGTGGTGTGGACAGCGGCGGTGCAGGAACCAGGGCATTCTAGTGGAATTCCCTGAGGGTTGGCGATGGGCGGCGACTTGCTGCCGGTGCGAGGTTGATGAAGACAGATCCAGTGCAGGAAAAACAGGGCCGGTCCGGGGACCGCATTTCCCGGATGCTGCGCTGCGTCACCACGAGCGGGGCAGGGCGGGGTAAAATGGGCACGGCGGAAGAGGACGAGCTGACGCAGCAAGGGTCCGAAAAGGAGAGACCAGAACAATGTCGGAACATCATAGAGGGCGACAGGTCGGGGCGACGCGCGGGTCTCCGCGCCGAGCATTCCTGCAGAGAACTGGCCTGCAGGCGGCGGGGGCATCGCTGGGGGCCCTGGGCGGCTGGGAACATGCTGCGCCGGCTGGTGCGGGACCCCGGTTCAAACCGTCGGCACCGAAAACGAAAATGATGCTCTGTGTCGACTACAACGATATGGTTGCCAGTAATGAGGAGGTCTTTGATGAAAAGCTGATCGATCGATTTTTTGCGCTCTGCGCCCAACGGGGAATTGAGCGGATCTACTGGCGCGTCTCGGCGACAGGTAATGTGCTTTACCAGTCGCGTGTGCGGACGGTCTTTTCCAAGGGGCCCGCGACTTGGCGCAAGGGGCACGCGGCCAAGTTGCGAGAAATCCTGATGCGCTGTGATCCACTCGAAGTGGCAGTCCGGATGGCCCGCAAACACCGCCTTGAACTTTATCCCTGGGTGACGATTTTCGACGACGGAAAGGGCGTCATGCAGAGTCAGTTCTCTCGCGAACATCCTGAGTATCTGTGGTTGAGTCGCGATCAGAAAACACGCATTGACGGAGTGCTTTGTTATTTTTACCCGGAAGTCATCGCCCACCGGACTTCCCAGGTGCGTGAGTTACTGGCCTACGGTGTTGATGGATTGCTGCTGTCGACGCGGAGTCATAGTCGTGGTGCTGGCGGAAACCAGTACGGATTTAATGGACCGGCAGTGCAGCGGTACCGCGAACGTTATGGAATTGATCCGCTGGCCGTGGACGAGCCGGAGTTCCAGAAACACCACAGCGGAAGGTTTCATCGAATTCTGGGCGAACAGCTTACTGGTTTTCTGTCCGCGGTGGCCACGCAGATGGGGAAGGCCAAGTTGCAGTTGGCCGTGCCACGGGGCACGACGATTGGTTATCCGCTGGGGCCCATGGAGCTGAACTATCGACTTTGGGCGCGACGACGCTTGATCGACGGGTTACTGGTGGGGGCAATGGAATGGATCCAGGTGGAACCGATTCCGGGTTTTCCGTTCCAGTCGGTGGGGGACAGTAGCCGTAATCCGGAGTTCTGGAACCAGTGGTACATTGACCACTACAAGCGTGCCTGCGGTCCGCAGGTGGAAGTGGCACATTGGTTGCGCTTATGGGGCTGGCTGGGAACTTATCGTACCCAGGGGATGCTTGACCCCTGGGTCGGTACAGTAAAGCAACCCGCGGAAGTGCGCAGCCTGATTGACTGTTTGCAGCAGTCGCGTGTGGATGGTGTCGCCCTTTTCGAGGCGGCAAGTCTCAATTTTGACATTGCCTTGTGGGACGCCTTGTTACCTTGAGGCGATGTTCCGGAGCAATTAGAGATCTGCCAGGCGGCGATCACTATCCCCGAACTGCGGCAGGGTTACGCCCATGCGGTCCATCAAAGACAGGTAGAGGCTGCAGGCGCGGCGGTCCTCGGGGGGGCGTTCCCGGTAATCGAGCATGCGTCCAGGCGTCAGGGAGCCCCCGCTCCCTCCGGCGAGTACCATTGGCATTCGATCTGCCTGGTGTTTGTCGCCATCAAAAAGATTGGAGCAAAACAGCAGTAAAGCGCTGTCGAGAAGCGTCTGATCACCCTCGTCGATTTCTTTGAGCCGTTTTAACAGGTAGCCGAACTGAGCAACATGAAACTGGTTGGTCTTAAGGTACATTGCCTCGCGTGCAGGATCCCGTCCGTTGTGGGTCAGGTCCAGGTGTAGGCTCCCCTGCACGCCTTCCAGGAAGCCAAAATTCATTTGGGATAGATCATTGTTCAACATGCAGGTGGCGATGCGGGTTCGATCCATACGGAATGCCAGCACGATTAGATCCAGAATGAGTCGCATATGGTCTGGTACATTCTGGGGAAGCTCGTCAGCGGGGCGCGCCATATTCGGTTTTGATAACGACGGCCGCCAGCCCTCGAGGCGTTCTTCGTGGGCAGCTCGGTCGATGCGACGTTCGATGTCGCGAATGGACTCCAGGTATTCGTCCAGCTTAATGCGGTCGCGGGCCGCTAATTGGGGGCGGAGGGATTTGGCGTCTGCCAGGACCTGGTCGAGAATCGTGCGGTCGAGGCCGGCTTGACGGCGGTTGCCGACGATCGCATCGAAGGCCCTCGCTGGATAGATTTCTTTGGTGGCGGGACGCGTCGGCGAACTCCAGGAGATGCATGACCCGTAGAGCATGGAGAGGCCGTCCTCCAGACGCAATTCGGTCGGTTCAACGCCAAGAACCAGGCTAGGCAGGGCGGTGCGTGTGCCGACACGCTGGGCCAGGACCTGGTCCATGCTGCGTCCCACGCGCAGGTCGTTTTGATCGAGGCTGACCCAGGCACCCGAGAGCAGATTGGGCATGCGGCCCAGATGGGCGCTCGGATTGGCCACCGATTGTGCGTTGTAGAGGCCTTCCAGGATGCATACGTCGTCGCGGTAGGGAATCAGCGGTTCCAGGCAGGGGCCGAAATGTAAACCATCGGGCGTGGGTTTGGCCCACCAGTGTTCTGGTTCGATACCGTTGGAAAAATAAACGCAGGCGAATCGCCGCGGAGGTTTGTCGGAGGTGTCAGCGATCCGTTTCCCTTGGGCGCTCCGCTGGGGTAGCGATGCGAGCCATGGCAAGGCCAGGCTGCCGGCGGTGGAGCGTAGGAATACACGACGTGAGAGTGCTTCGGACCAGTGTGTTGGTGGTAGTTGCATGGTATTAGCGAGAAGCAGGAGCAGGGTTGGGAGGGTGCACGCGTGATCGTGTGTTGCGTGCATGATAGCGGAACTGGCGGCTTGTCACGATAGATTCCAAGAGCTCAGCGAGGCCGGCGCCGTCGGCCATCAGGGTGGTCATGTGTACCAGCAAGCCAGCGTCGCCAATGGTTTCGGGACGCCCTAGCGCGTAACCCAGCAATTTGGTTGCCAGCGTGCGGTGGAACTGGGATTGCTGCGATTGGAGCCAGGTATGCAGCGCGTTGAAATCTGCGATCGCGGTGCCGTCGCGGAGCGTGCTGGCGGTTTCGATGGGTTTTCCATCCCGATAGCGTTCACGCCAACGCCCTAGCGAGTCGTAGTTTTCCAAGGCAAATCCGAAGGGATCGATCCGGGCATGGCAGTTGACGCAGGCGGCGTCCCGGCGGTGTGCCGCCAGACGTTGCCGGACGGAAAGTCCATCCGGGGGGACGTCATCTGCGGGAATGGATCCCGCGTCCGCGGGTGGCGGAGGTACCGACTCGCCGAGTACCTGTCGCAGTACCCAGTCACCTCGGCGGACGGGGCTGGTTCGCAAGGGAGCGGAAGTCACGGTCAGTACGGCACCCAGACGGAGCAGGCCGCCTCGGTGCGCACGATGCATGTTGTCGACGCGTTGCAATTTGGTGGTGCTGGCCGGTTGGGCCGCGGCTTGTCCGGCTTTCGGGAACGGGACACCATAATGTGACGCCAGGGATTGATTGAGAAACGTGTAGTCGGCAAACAGGAGTTCGGTGGGGGGCAGATTGTTGCGTACGATGTGGCTACACAAGGCGACGGCTTCCTGGTACATCGCGGCCTGCAGTGTTTCGTTCCATTCCGGAAAGCGACTTGTATCGACTCCTCGATACTCGTCGAACCGATAAAAGCCAAACCACTGGCCAAAGAATTCGGTGGCAAAACGAGTCGCTTTCGGGTCCTTCAGCATGCGGCGAGCATGACGCGCCAGGACCTTGGGGTCTTGGAGCCGTCGCCGGGCGGCATCCTTGCGGAGCGCCGCGTCTGGCAACGATGACCAGATCAGATAACTGAGTCGCGACGCCAATTCCCAATCCGAGAGAGGGGCGGTAGCAGTGGTGACGGCGACACGTTCTGCTCGGTACAGGAAAGCGGGAGAGACAAGTATTCGTGTCAGGAGCGACCGCAATGCAGCCGCGTGGTCAAAGCGATCGTCCGCGCGCAGTACTTCATAAAAGGCGCGTAACCGCTCGGCTTCGCTCTGGCTGAGTGGGCGTCGCCAGGCCCTTGCGGCGAAACGAAGCGTGTCCTGGAGATGGGTTCCATAGGCTGCTTGCAACGCCTGCTGGTCGGCCAGGTATTCCAAATGGAGTGGGGCGATGTAACTGCGGGGCGCGTCAGGCAGATCTGCGATCCACTGGCGATCCAGGTCTTTCATCCGGCGGTTTTCCAACGGAAAGTCAAACAGTTCGGACAACATCAGCAGCCAGGCGTCGTGGTAGCCAAACGAGTTGCGCAGATCGATCCACGCACGATCCAGCCGTTGCCGCGTTACTTGATCCAGCATGCGCTCCACCAGGAACTGGTCGTCACGCGCGTATTTGATTCGTGTGTGGAATGCGTTGCGCTGCGGATTGTTGTAGGTAGCGTCGATAGGTGCTGGGACGGGGTCCCGGTCTGAGGGGGCAGGTTCCCGCTGGGAAACCTGGGGAAGCAAACGGGCAAATTGAAGTACCCCTTTCTTCCAGGCCTGAAAAGAAGGGCTGCCGGGGTTAGCCAGCAAGGCGGAGACAGACTTTCCCTGATCCGTTTCTTCGAGCTGGGTAATGGAACAGCGAATGATACAATCTGCACCCAGCTGGACGTCGAGCTCCGCGTCGACCAGGAGACGTGCTGAACCCGCATTGTCAGGGATCGGTATGGTCACACGAACCGGCTGTGTGCCGCGTGTTGTGAAGGTGTCGTCGGCGACAACACCACCGAGCTGATGCTCACCGAAACGTAGCTGTCGGACGGCGTCTGCAGTGGCAACTTTGCGCAAAGGGTGGAATGGTTGTTCCCGTAAATCCGCCACACGGAATTGAATGCGTGGTGTTTTCCAGATGACCAGAGCGTCGGGGCGGTCGTCGGGTAACGCCGATTCAACGGAAAGAATCAGGTTTGCGACGGCCGTGCCAGCCGGCCAGTTGATGTTCATTTCAAAACGTTGTGCGCGGGTGACGCGGAAAAGATCGGCCCGCAAAACCGGAGCCTCTTCCTTGGCGTCCGCGTTGGCTCCAAATCGGTTTTGCCAGTGTCGTACGCGGGCCGCTAATTCTTGGCAGCGTTCCTGGACGCCTGTGCAGAAGGCCTGCTGGCCAGCAGGGTTAGCGGGAGGCGGGGGGAGCTGTTGCCATGCGTGGGCGATTTCGGAGGTGGGGAATCCGAGGTCCCGTTTTTGAAGCAGCTCGTGGATGTACTTGAGAAACGGTGGGGAGAGGCCTGTGGACTTGGCGACGTCGGCATATGTCTCCGAGCCGCGGTCCAACGCGTCGCGGTTGGCAAACAACCAGGCCGCATAGAAGGCCCGTGGGTATTGGTCCAACCCAAACGGCTCGCCCCCTTCTCCTGCCGCGGTACGGAAGCCGTGCTGGCGGTAGATCGATTGGATGCGTGTGATAGCGGACAATTCGAACCCGGTGTTGCCAGGGTCGCGGTGGAAGGCCAGCGGGCCGGAGCCGATGACGGCATGGTCGGCAACCTGGCGGGCTGCGTCCAGGTAACGTTGCAGGGTTGCATCCTGGATAAACTGGACGTTTCCGGTATTCGTAAAACCAGCACCGCCGACCGCGTCGCTTACGAACCCTCGGTGGACATCGAGTTGCAGCCCAGTCAAGTCGCGAATCGTGTAATCGTACTCGGCACTGGTCAGCCGCCGCATGACGATGTTTCCCGGGTTCCCTGCATTTTGCGTCGCTGTTTGTTGCAGTTGCGTGTGGATCCAGTCACTCAGTCGTTTCCGCTCGGCGGTGTTGGGTTGTGCTGCGTCGCGTGGCGGCATTCGCCGGCTACGTAGTTGAGAGACGACCTTTCTCCAGTCGCGAAAGTGATTGGCGAAGTCGTTCCTGGTGACGAGTGTCTGGACGTTGAGGCCGGATTCTACGGAGTCACCGCTATGGCAATCGAAACAGAACCGCTGGAGTAATGCCTGTACAGACGCCGGTGCCTCTTGAGCCGTGGCCGATTGGAGAGCGATGTGGACTGTGAACAAGAAAATAGCTGCGGCGAGGATCGCTTTGGACGACGGATGAAACAGGGGGCGGGACAATGCAGCTCTCCTGGGTAAGCGTGGAGGCCGGTTACAGCCGGTCGCGAAGCCACTTGTAAGCGGCTTCGCGAATGGTGTCCGGGAAATCGTGGGCGGACTCGGGGTATTCGGCACGGAGCGCGTCGCTAGCGCCGCGCAGCTGGTAGATCAGCTTTGCCTGCGTGACCACTTTGCGGACCCCGGTGACGGCGAAGTTGCTGTCTCGAACGGGGGCGTTAATGAACACGGGGCGCGGGGCCAGAGCGGCCACGACTTCGTAGAAGTCGAACGGAACCCGGTCGGGGCTGTTGGCATACTCATGGGCGATCCGTGGCATGTAGCGGGGGCTGGTCCAGCCTGCCAGCTTTCCGTCGTAGTAGTGATGGAAGGCGGTGAAGCCGCAACTGGTGACAATGACGCGGATCCGTTGGTCAAACGCGGCGGTGAAGAGGGCGTTGTGGCCGCCGAGGGAATGTCCGATACAGCCAATTCGGTCACGATCTACCTCAGAGAGTGTCTGGAGCAAATCAACCGCCCGCAGGTTGTTCCAGATGGCCTTCATCGAGCCGCTGGCATAATGGCTGCCCTGGCGTTGGAAGTCATAAACGTAATCACCGAAAGAGGGATAATCGGGTACCAGGCAGACGTAGCCACGATTGGCCAATTCGTGGGCATAATGCAACGTCCTTCGACCCCCGAGGCCGGCCGGTTCGCCTTTTCCGATCCCGGTCGTCTGGTGCAGGCAGAGCATCGCGGGGCCACGCTGCTGGAGGTCGTGTGGGATCAAGAGAAAGGCGGGCACCCGGTCCCCTGGTTCGCTGGCAAACGAGATCGATAGTCGGCGGTAATAGGTGGTTTGGCTGGTGTCGTGCACCTGCATGTCGAGCGGGACTCGTTGTGTGGTGGCCGGCAAGGGCCCCATGGCCCGTTGCAGCCCCGCCAGAATGTGCTGGCGTCGCCGCGCCCAGTCGTGCGGCGTTGCAACTGCTTGCTGCTTCCCAGCAGCGTCCCGGACGATCCGCAGCTGGGCGTGGTCGGCGTAATCCCAAGCGCGGGGAGGTGGATCGCGTTGTCCCTTCCCGACGAGTAGGTTTTCAAACCAATAGATGCCGCTGCGCCCCGGACCGACCAGATCGATGTCGCCGTCGCCGTCGAGATCAATGGCCTTGGGGTCGAGACCGAAGCCGGCGGGGCCCCCAGCTGAGATCACGCCCCGCTGCCAGGTTCTTCGTTGAGCATCAAACTGGTACCAGTACGCCACGAGCGGGTCGTACTCGCCTGGATCGTTGCCTTCGTGACCCAGGTAGCGTTTGCCTGCGACGAGTTCGAGGCTTCCATCGTTGTCCAGATCGGCCAGGAGCAGGCTATGTGCCTGTGACCAACTTGTGTCGATGGCGTGGCGAACCCAGCGGGTGGCACGTTCATTGGTGCGCTGTTCAAGCCAGTAGAGACCAATGTTGTGGGCACGTCCCCAAATGAGATCAGTGTCTCCATCGCCGTCGACGTCGTGGACCAGGATGGGAATACTGCAGTCACGATCGAGTTCGAAGTCTGGGTGCCACTGCCACCGATCGCGGCGGCGGTCGAGGGGGGCTTCCAGCCAGCCTTGGGTGCCAACGATGTCTTTGCGACCATCGTTATTGAGATCACCAAAGCCGATTCCGTGGCCGGCGATGTCGGCAGGCAGTTCGTGGCGGAGCCAGCGTGCTGGCTGGTTTGGGGAAGACTGTTGGAGTTCCCACCAGGCAGCAAAAGGTTGGCCGGTCGGGGTCCGCACGCAATTGGGTAGAACGTCAAGTCGACCATCGCCGTCAACGTCAACCAGTCGCGCGGTTTCCATTCCACCGGGCCTGGCTATCAGGTGCTTCGTCCAGGGGCCCAGGGACGGTCCAGGGTGTTGTACCCAGTACAGGGACTGACTCCGCCAATTGGCACTCACATAATCGGTCCAGCCGTCGCCATTGACGTCCATGGGGAGGTGCGCGTAGTCGTCGTAGCGCCCTCGAATGACACGGACGTCACGCAGGAAATGCCGTTTCCAGGCGGGCGCCTCGTACCACCAGCCACCACAAACGACGTCCAGTTCCCCGTCCCGATTGACGTCGATGGCAGCGGCTGCACTATAGGTCGACGTGGCGTCGATGGTGTGCAGGCGGAAGCCAACTTCGCCAGACTGGGCGAGCTTTGGCAGAAACAACAAGCCTGCCATGAATAGTGCGGTCCGGGGAGACAGTGCGGTCCGGGGAGCGGGAAACACGGCAGTACCTCGTTCACAGCCTGTCCGGCGTGCCGCCCGGGTGTTGGATGGCCGGCACGGCCGGGCCACGGTCACGGTGGAGGGCCTTTAGTGTAGGGTACCGGCGTAGCCAACTCCAGCTGCATTTGTGGCGCTGCGGGAGGGGGGATCCGGCCGGGCGAAGTGTTTGGGAAATCGGATGGGGTGAGTGCCTACCCGGCAGCGCAGAAAGGAGGTCCCTGGGATCTCGGTGCCACGCTGTTGCATCTTGCGGGAGTCGCTCCACAGGCGTTGGTGACGGATCTGTCGGGGTAGCGTGATCCAGGAATTACTCTGAGTTGTGTCGCAGCGAGGTGGCCGGGAGATCGCTTTCAGCGACCCGCGCGGCCATGATCGCAGTGGCCTGTGGCCAACGCGGATGATCGGACTCCGTGCGGATAGACTGGCCCGCAAAGTACCCCTGGTCTTGCCAGTAACGGGCACGCTCCAGGTCATGCTCTGAATGGAGTGGGAACGCGAGACGATCCTTACCCAGAAGTTCCCGAGTGAGATTGACATAATCGGTGAAATTGGACGCGAGCCGACCCGATACCAGCCACGCCCCATCGGGGGTTTTGATGATCTGGAAATATTCCAACTTCTCGGTTAACGGGGTGTCTGCGGGGACGTGAACGTGCCAGCGTTCCTGGGACTTGAGGTGTTTGTGGTAACGGGAGCGGAGTGCGAGTCCAGCGAGGGTGGTTTTCCAGGCGGCAAGCTCGTCGTCCGTTTCAAAACGTATGTACCCCGCTCCTGCTGGGTCCCAGCTGTAGCCGTGGTCCCAGATCCCGATCGCGTTGGTTTGCGCCAGCAGTGACCCGTAGTCGCGTCGCAACATCCGGAGTGACAGGTTCGGCTGTTTGAACAATCCAGCGAAAAGTGCGCTGGGCGCATGGGAAGCTCCCAGTTCCCAACGTCCTGGGATGAATTCGATGGCTGGGCCGAGTCCGCGGTGATGTACGTCGATCAGCCGTTTGAGATGCTCCGCCAGATCCCAGACGTACTGGACACCGGGTTCGGCGATGGTGCCATCGACGATCGTGTAGGTATAGCCGATGAAGTCCCACAGAGGATGCTGGCCACGGCCGGCGTACAAACCGGCGAGTAGTGCGTGGCGTAGGTCACCGACACGCACCCGCCCAAGCGCGAATGGGCCCTCCGGTGACTGGTGCATATGGTAGTACAGGTCGGGATAAAAGCCGATACGGACCGCGGGGTGGACTTCCACCAGGGTTGTGGCAATGTCCTGTCCCAGCGCATACCAAAAACCTACATCGGTCGACACGTCCTTTTGATCGGCAAATTCGAGGTCAATGAGGATCCGCTGGATGTCCATGTGTCGCATCAGTTCAGCCCGCTGACGCATGCCCGTCAGAACCCAGGTTCGCCATTGGGCTGTATCGCTGGGTATGTGGGTCGGGTGTCGCTTCAGCAAGGGGTGGGCATGCAGGTGGAGAAAATTGTCGGCACATCCGTAATTTGAATACAGACGCTGGAAGCGGCGCATGAGGTCGAAAATGCGCTGCTTTTCAGTGGCGGTTTGATAGATCGGTTCAAACCAGTTGCCTTCGTGCAGTGTGGACGTCAGGCCACGTACGTTGATAGCGACACCGTCACAGCCGAGAACGCGTCCCCAGTAAAATGCGCGGCTCGCATCGATGTCACCCTGGGGATGCAACTCGCCGTGAGCGTCGATGTAACGCGTGAATTTTAGGTAGGGCCAATGGTAAAGACGCCTTGGTTGCATCGGTGGGTCCGCGGCGGCCGTTGGCGATGTGATGGCCGCCAGGCAACACGCGATTGCGATGTAACGCAGCATGGGGGCACCTGTTGGCGCGGCCTCTGGGGCCGTCGTGGAGCGGTGAGACAGTACCGAGGCAGGTCGGGTTGTGCTGGCGGAGCCCTAGGGAGCGTCAGCCGCGGGCGACGGACTTTGGTCTGTTTGTTTCTGGGTAGCGTGCGTCTTGAGGAGTTCAGCGACGATCACGCGTTCCTTCTCGATCCGGTTGGTATCAAATTTCATTTGCAGAATAGAGCCGAGGAAGCCGTAGAGTGGCTTAATCTGTTGCCAAGGGGTTTCGACAGTGGCGTTAGGCAGTTGGCCCTTGTTGTTTTTCAGAGTGGTGTCTGCGTCGTGTTTGAGGAGCACCTTGACTACCTCGGGGTAGGCGACCAGCACGGCGACGTGGAGCGGTGTTTCGCCATCCGGGTTCTGTAGATTGACGTCAGCTCCCGCAGTGAGGAGGGCTGCGGCCACGTCGGCATGCCCGTGCAGGCAGGCGACGAGAAGCAGAGGGCTGTTTCCCAGGGGTTCACGACGATCGGGATTCCCGCCGTTGTCCAGATATTGCTTGACGCTGGGAACATATCCCTTGGTAACCGCCAGGACGATGTCAGTCGTCGCCTCCGTGTCGCTATCGGACGCCGTGCCAATCTTTTCTCGCAGGATGGCAGCCACTTGCGGCCGGCCAGCCTTGATCCGCTGGATGTCCATGGGAATCCGCAGGGTGGTTGCGATCAGATCATACAATCCTTTCACAGCAGGACTCCAAGGCGGGGCGATGGTATCGAGAGCCGTTTGACCTCGACTGTTCCTAGCAGCGACGTTGGCGCCCTTCTCGAGGAGCATTCGCACGGTTTCCGGATAAGCGAACAAGGCCGCCAGATGTAGTGCGGTATTACCGTCTGGGTTCGTGAGGGTCAGGTCTGCCTGACGCTCCAGCAGCAACCGGGCTGCTGCGGTGTGCCCGAATGTGACAGCGGCAAGCAACGGCGTAGCACGCGTCGTGGGTTCGAGGCCATTGACGTCAGCACCGTCATCGAGATGTTTGCTGATGGCCGCGGTGTTCCCTGTAGCGGCAGCTGTCCAGATGTCACCAATGGTCACGGGAGCGAGGCTGGACTGGCCACCTTTGTCGCGCAGCAATTGGGCAATTTTCGCCTTGGATTCACGATTCGTGTTGGGTTCGAACATCAGCGTCGCATCGAGGGCCGTGGCGCCATTATTGTCGACGTAGTTCACGGCGGCACCGGCGGTGATCAGGCGTTGGGCGGCTTCAACGTTTCCGAACGCTGCGGCCCACATTAGAGGCGATGCGCCGGTTTCGCTACTGTCGCGACAGTCGATTTCGGCACCCTGAGCGATCAGGAAATCGATGGCGTCGAGCTGGTTGGCGAAGACGGCGGCGTGCAGTGGACTACCCCCGTCTGCCGGGTTGCCCGGCATGTCGAGCGTTCCATTGATGTCGGTGCCAGCGGCGACGTGCTGCTCAAGCAGGCCGACGTTGCCATCACGTGCGGCGGTCCAGATGTCGGTGCTGGGAGCGGTGTTGCAACCGGCAGAGAGAGCGAATGCCAGGCAGGCAATGGTGTTGAGAAGGCGACGCATGGGGAGGTCTCAGGTAAAGGGTGTGCACGCGTGGAAAACGAAGCCCCGCGCGGTGGCAGGTGGCCGTGTGAACTGGAACGGGACCGCTGGACGGTGGCCCCGCTGTGAGATGATGTAGTTGTAACCCTTTGGAGTGTGTGGTGGAACGGGAAAAGACGATTTCAGTGTGAGTGGGTGGGGTGAACACCCTTTGCCGGACTGTGGGGAGGCCACGCCTTCCGGTGATTCAACGAAACCGGGAAACATACAGCTCCACGTTGTGGACCAGAAAGGGGAGACGTACCGTCCGGGTGACGGGTTTCCCCAGCGCAGCTTCCTGTTTCCAGCGTTCGGCATGGTGGGTATCCGGGTCGCCTCTTACAATACCGATATTCCGCTGCAGTGAGTGGCGGTCAGTTTCTCGTTCCAGTTGCTGGCACACGCAAGAGCTACTAAAGAGGATACGCATGTCATCAAGGGTCCAAATCGGTGAACTTCTCGACCTCAATAAACACCCCGTTGCAATCGGATTCCGCGAGCAGGCGCCGCCGGGCATAGCCAAGGTGGCAGCGGCAGCCGTGTCCGGCTGCAGTTATTGGAAGAATGCAGCAGACGGGCAGACGTTCTATACCGATGCGAGTGACCATTATGGTTGCCCGGTCGGAGCCCATACCCATGGGATCGACTTGCCGGAGCAACAAGCTGAGGAGCTGCAAGGTCTGGTGGGGACGATGGTGGAATTGCAGTACATCGCCATGGAGGAAGTGGGCCAGTTACCCCAGTTAAACGGTGGGTTCAGCGTCGCCGTTTACGCGCCGCTACACGAGGCGGACTTCGAGCCAGAGGTGGTTGTGCTCACTGGCAACCCGCGGCAGATGATGGTGTTGGCGGAAGCGGCACATGCCGCCGGAATCGGAAGTGTTTCGTCGATGGTCGGTCGGCCGACCTGCGCCGCGATTCCCGCAGCCCTCCAGTCGCAACGCGTGGTGACGAATCTGGGCTGCATAGGCAATCGGGTGTACACGGAGCTCAGCGATGATGAACTCTATTTCGTGGTGCCTGGAGCTCAGCTAGACGCGCTCACTGACAAGTTGGCGGTACTGATGACGGCCAACCAGGCGTTGGCAGGATTTCATGCCGGTCGGGTGGCAGGTTAAGCCTGACGCCCGGCGTACCCGCATTCAGCTCGACCAGACACGTTGTAATAAACGAATCCAATTGCCGTGCATCATGGCTTCGATGTCAGAGGAGGAGTAACCGCGCGCGTCCAGGAGGGCGGGGATCTTTTGCAGGTCCGCGATGGTGTCCAGGTCACCGGGAGACTGTTCGCGGCCGTAGCCGCCATCCAGATCGGTGCCGATGGCAGCGTGGCCAGCGGTTCCGGTAAGCTGGCAAATGTGATCCATGTGGTCGACGACCGTGGACAGTGTGGTTTGCGAGTTGTCTGGGTTAGCTTTGTCCCAGCCCGGGGACAGCATCCAGGCATCAAACGCGACGCCGATGACGCCGTCACGTTCGGCGATGGCAGAGATTTGTTCGTCGGTGAACTGCCGATCGTGGGGGACCAACGCCCGGCAGCAATTGTGCGTGGCGATCAGTGGCCCGTGGTAGATATCGAGAGCTTCCCAGAAACTGCCATCGGCCATATGGCTGGCGTCGAGGATAATGCCTAGCCGTTCCATTTCGTGCAGAAGCGGCGTCGCGGCCGGCAGGAGGCCACCAGGCGCCTGGGTGCCGTGGGCATAGGTACTGACCCCGTAATGCACCAGGCTGAGTGTCCGCAGGCCCTGGTCCCACCACTGGGAGAGCTGCTCAGGAGCGAGCACCGGATCGGCGCCTTCCATACTGAGAACGTAGCCCAGAGGAGTATCCTGGGGACGTTCGTTCCAGTCCCGTAAATGCGCGTCGAGCGCAGCCGCGTTGTCAATCCGCCTCAGGAGACCTTGTTGCTGCAGGGCTTCATAGTAGGAGACTTCACCCTGCGCCTTGGCATAGGCGATGTCCTGGGTACGGACTCCCGGGAATTTGCCCTGGAGTGATTCCACACGGCAGTGTGTTGTTGCAAAGCAAAGGCCGATATTTCCTTCCCTGAGCGCGGCTAGCGATACCGTGTTCGCACCGCGCCCCTTGCCTGGCATGCCCGCTTCCTGCGCGCGAATGTTTGGCACAGGCTGGCGAAGGTCTCGGTTGAATTCGATCGCGTTGTAGGCGAGGTCCAAATGGCTGTCGACGATCAGCATGGGGGCTGTTCCGTTGTGTTTGAAGAGACGATGGCAATCAGGGCGTGCCTGATGATCAAGGCACGGTACTGTCTGTGGATGAACCTGGCTCGGATTAGCGTGGTTCCCGGGGCTTTATGGGAGCAGAGTTGGCGGGAACGGTCACCTCGACTTCGTAAAGGGAAACCGGCGCCGTTGCACCCGGGGCGCTGCCGGTAAGTTGCATGGTAAGTGTGTTGTCTCCGTAGACTGCTGGGGGCGAGTAGAGGTTGAAACTTGCCTGGGGAGGAGTGTCGTCGTCGGGCCAGGTGAAGGTGATCTGGTGATTGGCGATCGATTGTCCGTTGATCTGAATCGCCAAGGTATCGTCGCGCCGAATGTGAGGTTTGAACCATAATCGGGGTCCCCGATTGGTAGTTGGGGTGGCTGGACCCGACGGCAGGTGGGCACATAATCGAAAACGGAAATCACCGGAGCGGTTGGGGGGGGCTCTCTGCAGGACGATCTTTTCGGGTTGGTAGGTCCGACTGGGGCCCCGGCCCTGCGGGCCCCACAGTGGGTGGAAAACAAAATGCCGATCGGTGCCGGCGAGGCTCTGGGGATCACGCAGCTGGGTGAGGGTCTCCAGAATCCGTGGATACTGCTGGGGCCGTTCCATTCCTGACTCGCCGGGCGCGGAAAATTTCGGGCCCCAGTGCAGGAAATAGTTCTGGGTTGAAAGTCCATCGCAGCCAGCGCCGTAAATGTTACTGGCGGCGGCGCGGTATTGGGCAGGGGTCTGATGCTCGCGGCGGCGTACGTACTGGATACGGGCTTCGACTTGGGGGTAGATCAAGCACGCATGCTGTCGCGCCAGTTCTGCGAATTCTTCATAGGGCGCGTTAAATTCAGTGAAGCCGATGTCGCCGGGTGCGACATATTGCACCAGCCGCTCTTTGATCCAGGTGGAAAGATCGAGTCCGACCTGGTTGCAGGCATTCAGATCCTGCAGCACCCGCACACCGAGGAGCAGACGGCGGCCACGTTGACGCTCGACGGTGTCGAGCATCCGACGCACACGCCGCACGAACCGCGTCATGATCACATGACTCGCGGCTGCCTGGTCCCTTGGGAAACACTCGGGCATGCGGGTGAAATTGAATTCGATACCATCGATGTCGTACTGGCTCGCCAGCTCGCGGAAGATGCGGAACAGCCAGTCCCGTACGCCCTGCTCTGTGTAATCAAGCGCGCAGCCAATCGCGCGACTACGAGGGTCAGCACCCCGAGATGTGGGTTTGAACTCTTTCAGGACCCAGCGAGGGTGTTCGCTGGTAAGCCGGGCGAAAAAATCAGGGTTGTGACCATGCCGGTCGTTCATACGGATCCCGGCGATGAATTCCATTCCCTGCTGGTGGCATTCATCGAGATAAATGGCCAGGGGGGCTTCACCTTGATCGAGTAACGGGATCAAGCGTTGGTGCTGGAAGCGGCTGTCGTATTGGCAATGTTCGCTGCGCCAGAACGTACTCCAGCCCTGGTGCCAGACTTCCTGGACAAGTGTGTCTATCTGGCCAAAACGCGAATAGTTCCGCACGATTGTGCGCAATTCCTCGGCGGTGGCTGGTTCGCTGAGGTGGCAGGTTGTGTTGGAAAGGTCGCTGTTGTAGATCAGGCGTCTCTTCCCACGCGGCAGCTGGGAACCGAGTGGTGCCTTGGCCGGCGCCGTTACCTGAGGTTGGGCGGATGACGCCGGGGCGGGGGACCCAAAGAATAGCAACAAAGAAAGTCCGACGGAGTAGCAATGGTGTGGGGACAAAGTGGATTCCTCCAAACCTCAACCAGGGGAGGTTTTCAGAGTTGTGGGAGTTGCCAGGGATCACGTCGGGGGCGGTCAAGGAGGTGGTTATCTGCAGCCGCTTCAAAGCGCCACGTTGCGGGATCCCAGTCTAGCGTCCGACGATACGCATATGCCAGGTTGCCGAGGTGAACCACCGTGGCGGTGCGCGCTCCGTACTCGACATCGGCGACAGGCCGTTTACGGTTTTGGATGCAATTCAGCCAATTGCGATGATGGCCGGGTGAAACCGGAAGCCGCAAGGCGTTTGAGCCGAGCGGTTCGGTGGCAAGCTCCGGTGGGTTGCTCTGGAGGACCCCCCGGTCGATTCGCAGAGTGCCGTGTTCGCCATGGAACACGCAACCGCTGGGACCACCATGCTGGATCTCTGTTCCATTGGCGTAGAGATAACGTACACCGGTGGTTGCCTCTGGATCAGCGGGCGGAGTGATTTTCACTGGTCCTGAGTGGTCCATGTTGAGGGCCCAGTGGGCAATGTCGTAATGGTGCGCACCCATGTCGGTGTGCCCGCCACCAGAATATTCCCGATAGTTTCGCCAGGCGGGAAAATGATTGTGTACCCCGCGTGGGCTGAGGATCGAATGGTAATCGCGGAAGGGCGCCTGTCCGAGCCACATGTCCCACGCGAGGCCCTTTTCGACAGGTTCGGCGGGCAGGTCGCAGGCAACACTGGGGGCGCCAACACCAACGGTGACGCGACGGATAGCACCGAGCCGACCGTTGCGTATGATTTCTACGGCCTGGCGGAATTGACCAAACACGTTGGAACGCTGTTGGCTGCCGGTTTGTACGACGCGCCGGAACTTGCGGGCAGCCTGTACGCAACGCTGCGCTTCGGCAATCGTAAGCGTTAACGGTTTTTCACAATAGACATCCTTGCCTGCCTTGCAGGCCTCGATAAGTGGGGTGGCGTGCCAGTGATCCGGTGTGGCGATGCAGACCGCGTCAATATCGGGTCGGCTAATCAATTCGCGAAAATCAAACGTTTGCTGGACACCCTTGAAAGTCCGTTTGGCATTGGAGTAGGCGTCCTCGATCCTGCGAACCGCGTGTTCGCGACGTGTCCGGTCAACTTCGCAGATTCCGACGAGCTGCACGTCGGGTTGACCAAGAAGTTGTGGAAGATGGTAGTCATTGGCCATTTTGCCGCAGCCGACCAGTCCGACTGCGACCCGGTTGGATGGCGCTGCACGGGCGGCGTGACCCAAGGTGGCGGCAGCGACGATGGTGGGTGCACCGGAAGCTGCCCTACGTAGTACCTGGCGTCGGGTGATGGCCATCCTGCCCCCTTGGTTAACGGAAGTGGCGTGTGACGGAATCGAGCGCGGTGCCGGGAAGGTTGCCACTCGTCAATGATTGTCCTGCAGTTCTGGTAACGTGACAAGCAGTTGGCAGCTACGCGGTGACACGCAGCTGTGGCGAGACGTGGGCAGGCTATACTGGCATCGCATATGTCGTCGACCGCTTGGGCGCGACCTCGCTGAATCGCATGTTCCTCGCATCCAGGAGCAGTTGAATGAAACAGAAGGACATTACACGCCGCGGGCTGTTAGCTTCAACCGCGTGGTCGTTTACCATCGTGCCGCGTCACGTTCTGGGGGGCGCGGGGAATGTCGCACCGAGCGAACGCATTGATTTCGCGGGCATTGGTGCCGGTGGACAGGGAGGCGGTGACATCGGTGCCATGGCTGCATTGGGTGCGAACGTGGTCGCCCTTTGTGATGTTGATGCAGCGCACGCTGCCGGGACGTTCAAGCGATTCCCCAAGGCGCGTATCTATAAAGATTTTCGCGTGCTTTTGGATAAAGAGGAAAAGCGGATTGATGCCGTGACGGTTGGCACTCCGGATCATATTCATGCGGTCGCTTCAATGGACGCGATGCGGCGTGGTAAACATGTTTACTGCGAAAAGCCTTTGACGCACACGATCTACGAAGCGCGGCGGTTGACTGAGGCCGCGAAGCAGTACGGGGTGGCCACGCAGATGGGGAATCAGGGGCACGCGACCGATGGTGCTCGGCGTACCAACGAATGGATTGCAGCCGGATTGATCGGCGACATCCGTGAGGTGCACGTCTGGTCAGATCGAGCCGGGAAGTTGTGGAAGCAAGGTATCGGCAGGGCTGTCCAGCAGCCGCCGATACCTGCGACGTTGGACTGGGACCTCTGGTTGGGGCCCGCTCCGCGGCGGCCGTACCATCCGCAGTACGCCCCCAAGTTGTGGAGAGGCTGGTGGGATTTCGGTACTGGAGCAATGGGAGACATGGGCTGTCACATCGTTGACCACCCCGTGTGGGCACTGCGGTTGGGGAGTCCTCACGCAGTGGAAGCGGTGACCACGTTGGACGGCTCGGAGTTTGATGGGAAGCCAAATTTTGAAACCTACCCCATCGCCGCAGTGATTTATTATGATTTTCCGGCCCGTGGAAAGCTTCCCCCTGTGAAAATGACCTGGTATGAAGGTGGATTGTTACCACCGAGCCCACCTGAATTGCCACCCGGTGAACGCCTGCCCGACAACGGGGTTTTGTACGTGGGCAGCCGTGGCAAGATGTATCACGGGTCGCACGGCGCTATGCCGCAGGTACTTCCAGTGGGTTTGCGCGACGCGGCGGCGGCTGTGCCGCGGACGCTGGATCGCTCTCCAGGGCATCATTCCGAATGGTTGCTTGCCTGCCAGGGAAAAGGGACGGCGATGTCCAATTTTAGTTACTCCGGACCGTTAACGGAAACGGTCCTGTTGGGAGTTCTGGCACAGCGTGCGCCGGGGAATCGGCTGGAATGGGACGGCGCTAAAATGCAGGTTACGAATCATCCAGCATTGAACGCTTTTGTCCACAAGGAATACCGCCCGGGCTGGGAATTGTAAACTGGCCGGTTTGTTGACGGGCGGTTTCGCACGCGTTGTGCAGGCCACACTATTCGGACGGGCGCGTGCGGCCTGCCTGAATTAGCTGCGTGAGTTGCTGCTGCATTCGCTGGGCGACCCGTGGATGGTCGGCCGACACGTTGTGTTTCTCGGCGGGGTCGGTCTCCAGGTTAAATAGTGCATACCTCGGTACCTGCCGGTTCTTCAGACGCAGACGCGTGTTCCGGCTGCGGCGGGAGTCGTGTCGTTGGAGCTTCCAATTGCCAACGCGAAATCCGTAGTTGCCACGGCGGCCGTTATCTTGCTGTATAAGGTGATCGCGTCCGGGCGCTGACGCGTCACCCAAAAAAGCACCCAGCAGGTTCATGCTGTCCAGGCAAGCGTGTTCGGGTATGTCGACGTTCGCGAGCGCGGCCAGGCTGGCGGCCAGGTCGATGGTGCAAACCATGGAATCCGATACGCCGGGCTTGATACGCCCTGGCCAGTGGGTAATCAGGGGAGTTCGTGTGCCGCCTTCAAGCACACTGTATTTCCCGCCGCCGTAGGGGCCGGCCGGACGGTGGTTTCCCAGCTTCTCGATTGCGCCGTCACGGTAGCCGTCATCGAGCACGGGTCCGTTGTCCGAACAGAAAATGACGAGTGTCTGTTCG
>PBOG01000274.1 GCA_002724245.1 Planctomycetaceae bacterium | reverse complement strand
CCTCGAGCAACGCGACGCTGCCACTAACATTGACCAGTGTTGAACAGAGGGCTGGTGTCAGCAATCGCGTCAGTTCATTTGTGCTGCCGCTCGGCGCTACAGTCAACATGGACGGAACTGCGTTGTATGAAGTGGTTGCAGTTTTCTTCATTGCCAACCTGACCGGTGTAAAACTGGAACTGATGCAGCAGATCAGTGTCGTCTTCACAGCTTTGCTCGCCAGCATCGGAGCCGCCGGCATACCTCACGCGGGGCTGGTGATGATGGTGATCATCCTGCAAGCGGTCGGTCTACCGACCGAATCGCAAGGCCTGATCATCGCAGTCGACCGAATCCTCGACATGTGCCGCACTTGCGTCAATGTCTGGAGTGACTCATGCGGCTGCGCGGTCATTGCCCGCTTCGAACGAAATGAAACGGACTAATCGGGCGGTATAAATGGATGCCTCCGGCAACGGTGTTACTTCGCGTGCACTGAAAGCCACATGAGTGGCCGAGATACGCATTGGCGCCATCGTCCGACGGACAGCTGCCACCGTTACATCCGTTCGACGACTTCAATTCCTAACAACGCCAAACCTTGTTGCATTGTCCTGGATGTGAGGTCCGAGAGCGCCAGACGACTGTGCCGCAACCCATCGGTTTCGGCTTTCAGCACCGGACAATGTTCAAAAAAGACCGAGTACATCTGCGCGAGCTTGAATAAGTAATCCGTTAATTGGTTCGGTCGAAAGTCGACCAGGACTTCTTCCAGCGCCTCTGAGAAACGCAGTAGTTGCAGGGCCAATGCACGCTCCGCAGCATGTCCCAGATCGAACGTCGTCACTTGCTGCGATTGCCGGCGTGCGTCCACTTCGGCACGTCTGAAGATGCTCTGGACGCGGGCATAAGAGTACTGCAAGTAGGTTGCGGTATTCCCTTCCAACGCGAGCATCTTGTCGGTGTCGAATTCATAGTCGCTTGTGCGATTATGTGACAAATCAGCGTATTTGATCGCCCCATGCCCCACTACGCGGGCAACTTGCATGCGTTCCTCCTCACTCATCTCGGGCTCCGGCTTGCGCTGATCGTTGTCCACAACCACCGCATGCGCCTTGGCGACGGCTTCGTCGAGCAAATTCTCCAAACCAACCGTATCCCCGGAACGCGTGCGATACGGACGTCCGTCACGCCCCAGTACGGTACCAAATCCGATGTGACGAAATTCGACTTCACTCTCAACCCAGCTTGCTGCCGCAGTGAACAACTTCGAGAAATGTTCACTCTGGCGATGGTCAACCACATACAACATCAAGTCTGGCTGCCAGGTATCCATCCGGTAACGAATCGTTGCCAGGTCCGTGGTTGCATAAAGATACGCACCATCTTTCTTACGAATGATCATGGGTGCGTCCCAATCTTCCAGGAAGACACAAATGGCCCCTTCACTCTCACGAGCCAGTCCCGACTCCAGAAACTGGTCTACGACCTGCGCCAGTTGTTCGTGATAAAAACTCTCTCCATATTCCACATCAAAGTGGATGTCCAGGCGTTCGTAAACTCGCTGAATTTCCTCCCGGCACTTTGGCAAGAACTCGTTCCACAGTGCGAGGTTTGTCTCGTCACCGGCGTGCAATCGCACCGTTTCCTGCAAGACCGCCTCACCGATGTCCTGATGTTCTTCGGCGACCCTCAAGAGTTCTGGATCTGTCGTCACTTGCGACAATTTCTCCGCCAATCCATCCCGTTCTTTCCTCGTTTGCGCCAACTGAGACTGCAGTTTCCTCAGGACCTTCTCTTGCTTCTTCTTTTGCTTTTCGTCCGCGTCACGACACACAGACAACTGTGTGTCGACTTGCTCTTCCAACTGAGCAACTTTCTGGTCCCGCAAAGGTAAATTGCGTTTTCCCGCATGGAATTCAATGAGTCGATTGACGCGCTGGTAGAGCCGGCTCAGTTCCATCACTGGATTTTCCTGATAGGCTGCGTCCTCCACAAAATGCTTGTACCCGTAGATGATCATGCCAAACTGAGTGCCCCAATCTCCCAGGTGGTTGTCACCTATCACCTGGTGGCCTAAATGCCGTAGCACTCGTGCGAGACAGTCGCCAATGACTGTTGATCGAATATGCCCCACGTGCATTGGCTTGGCGACATTCGGCGATGAGTAATCAATCACTACAACGTCTGGCGAATCTGTCGTATCCACACCTAGCCGTGTGTCACTCAATGCTGCAACCAACTGGGCAATCAGCCAGTCGCTTTTCAAACGCAAGTTAATAAAGCCGGGTCCCGCGATTTCCGGGGGATCGCAAAAGTCGTCCACGTTCAATCCGTCGATGAGACGCTGGGCAACCTCGCGCGGCGGCAAGCCAAGCTGCTTGCCCAACGGCATCGCACAATTCGCCTGGTAATCACCAAAACTGGCATCCTGTGACGGGCGAATCATCTCCAACAGAGGATCAACACCTTCGGTAAGATTTGCCAAGGCAGGACGAAAACGATCGCGAATCTGTGAGAGAATATTCATGCAAACTCAGATAGGGAACAACACCTGGAGGAAACACTGTTAAAGTCTATCAAGACTACCGTGACACTATTTTTTCACAACCCGGTCAACGCAGGCCAGTGCAGACACCTAACTCCACAAGACACCATGAAGGAGGCTCGTATCGCATACCAATGAGCTGCTTCTGTCATCTGACACCCGTCACCTGCGACACCCTGTTGAGCAATACTGCTAACCACCTGTCACGTGCTCTGGTGGCCCGAATCCCGGGCTACGAGCCATTGCCAGTCGATTCAGCTGGTACGCTCCAGTGACTGACACGCAGATTTGGATTCGCTGCCTCGCAGATCAATGTAGCCTGCCAGGAGTCGAACCGTCGCCCGCCAACTGTCAAAATGGCAGCGCAAGTGTGATCGAGACTTCACCAGCAATCCTGCCTGTGGGTAGAATGAGAGCGAGCCGGGGCAAGAAAACGCACCCTCTTCAAACCGCTCTCCGGGATCGAAAGGGCAGGCGTGAATGGCTCGCCACGTAAACGAAGCAGCGTTCGCGTTATCGTGCAACAACGTACCGGCAAGACACGGACTGGCAACAACAAGCCCAAACAAAGTGCCCGGGGCAGGGCGACAATCGATGGCGATGGACTGGAGTTTCCACAATGAATATGTGCTGGCGTTCCGTTTTGGTACTGATTTTGGCTGCGAGCACTACCGCACACACCGCAGACGACCGTTTCAAGCAAATTCGCGATCAAATCAACCAGGCTCTGCTTGATACACACACACCATCGCTCGCCGTCGCTGTGGCAGTCGATGGCAAAGTGATTTGGGAGGAAGCGTTTGGCTGGGCAGACCGCGAAAACCAGGTGCCTGCCACGATTCACACCATGTACTCTCTGGCATCTATCTCAAAGCCCATCACCGCAACGGGCTTAATGACGCTAGTGGAAAAAGGTCTGCTCGACCTGGACCAACCAGCAAACGACTACCTGGAAGATTCACTCATCGTCGCTCACGTCGGGAATGCCTCCGACGCCACACTCCGCAATCTCGCAAACCACACCTCCGGCCTGCCATTGCATTACCAGTTCTTTTACGAAGATGAGCCCTACCGCAAGCCGGACATGCGAGAATCAATACGACGCTATGGACACCTCCACGCAGCTCCGGGAGAACGTTACCAATACGCCAATTTTGGCTATGGAATCATTGACTACATCATTCAACGAACCGCGAAACAATCTTACGCGGACTTCATGCGAAACGCTGTATTTGTGCCGCTGGGCATGAACCACTCTGCGGTCAACCTGCCAGCGGAACTCAAAAGGTTCCAAGCCGTTCGCTACGGTCCGCAACAGCAACCGCTGCCATTCTATGACTTCGACCATCCCGGCGCATCCGCCGTTTACAGCAGCGTCCATGACCTGATCCGCTTTGGCCTGTTCCATCTCAAGCAGCGGAACGATCAACAAAAGGCGATTCTGCGCGACATCACAATTGACCGAATGCACGCACCAACTGCCACCATTAATGGCCAACTCGGCTACGGCGTCGGCTGGTTCCACAATGCGGACGAATTCGGTGTAAAAACCGTCAGTCACACTGGCGGAATGGGCGGCGTGAGAACGCGTCTGGTACTTGTTCCGGACAAGAACATCGCTGTCGCTACCTTGTGTAACTTCAGTACGTCACTACCGCTCCGCGTCAGTGAAGATCTACTGGCCGAGTTGATCCCCGAGTACCGGGAACACCTGCGACAGCACCGCATCGACTCCTCCTCAACCCCAGGTACCGTAGCAGAACCACCTTTCAAGCCGACTCCCGAACTACTGGGAAATTGGAAAGGTCACGTCCACACCTATGCCGGTAAGCGCGCAGTAAAACTGTGGATCAAATCCTCAGGTGACATCCACATCAAAATCGACAATCAGCTCACAATGCTACTGAACCAGGTTCGTTTTGATGATGGCGAATTGCGTGGGGTCTTCGCCAGCAATGTTGGCACCAACGACGCGAACCGACGCCCCTATCATGTACACCTGAGAGCAAAACTTCGCGGCACCGATTTGAATGGCTCACTGGCAACCCGCTCTCTGCCCGGCTCTCGCCCTGGAAATGCACTCAGCTATTGGATCGAGTTAGAGAAAGATGACGGACACACAAGCCTATTCGATGGCAAATCCCTTAAAGGCTGGCGGATCGTCACGCCGTTTGATTTTTTGAATCATGGAAAAGTCTCGGTTGATCAAGGCACGCTCCTGCTGGATGCCGGACAACCTGCAACGGGGATTGCCTGGATGGGAGAATTGCCACGGATCGACTACGAACTGCAACTCGATGCCCAGAGAGTTGCCGGAGATGATTTCTTCTGCGGCCTGACGTTTCCTGTCGGGCCAGACTATTGCACTCTGATCCTGGGCGGCTGGGGCGGAGGTGTAACAGGGCTTTCAAACGTCAACGGAAATTCCGCTGTGGAAAACGAAACCACTGCTTTTTCCGAATTTGAGAACGGACGCTGGTATCACATCCGACTGCGCGTCACCTCCGACAAGATTCAAGCCTGGGTCGACAAGGACCAGATTGTCGACCTGGAAACCAAAGACAAAAAGTTGTCGATCTGGTGGGAGCAGGAGCCTGCACGACCACTGGGCATCGCAAACTGGTATACCAAGACCGCGCTGCGCAACCTGTCGTTGCAACGTGTGGTGACCGCAACTCCTTGACTGGAACGGGAAGTCCAATCGCTGGACAATGTCCCATTGATTCCGGGCCGCCTACTTCACTTCAGCCAGGATGCAACGCAACCCGACCGCGTCGTCGCGCAGGTCCTTGCGGATCCCACCGCGAAAACGAATTGCGCCTTTTGAAGTTCGCAGGGCACCGTCCCGGTTTGCGCTGGCAAGCTGTGCAGCCTTATCCTTCCAGCTACCGCCTCGCATAACGCGTTTCTGGGCATCACCCGCCTGGGTCCAGGCACTGCCATCCTGAGGCGCGCCTTCGTAGTTTTCATGTCCATGGTCCAGGCACCATTCCCAGAGATAACCATGCACATCATACAAGCCCCAAGGATTCGGTTTCTTGGCTCCGACCGGTGGATCGTTGCCCGCCGCGTTTCCTGTGTGCCAGCCAAACTCATCGAGTTTCTTGACATCATCACCAAATGAATACAGCGTCTTGGTACCCGCGCGTGCCACATACTCCCACTCGGCCTCGGAAGGCAACCGGATCACCTGCTTCGTCTCAATCAACTTTGCTTTCCGCATCGCTGCGGTCGCTTTCGCACAAAATGCCATCGCCTCATCAAATGTGAGAAGCTCAACCGAGTTACGTGGCCCTTTCCAACGACTGGGATTACTACCCATCACCGCTTCCCAGAGATTCTGCGGTACTTCGTACCGCGCAACATGAAAGTGGTAGTCAAAAGTGACTTGATGCAAGGGCTTCGAACTTGTGTTTTCGCCTGGATGCCCCATCTGGAAAGAAGCCGGAAACTTTCCGGTGCCCGGCGTAATGGCGACAAACTCTTTGCGAAAAGTTTTCAGCAGTTCTTTCTGCTGTGAAGCAGGATCAGCACCCAAGAGTACAGCCACGACAAGCACCATGTTCATATGCACACCCAGAAATCTACTCACAAAATGTGAAACAACCCGTGCCTCACGCCCCCCAGGCACGCCAAATCCGGGAAGACCAGAGCATCCTGCTAAAAACCGGAACCTTTCTGATCGCCAACGATATTGCCTGAACGAAACGTCTCGGCAAGTGCGTGTGGGACTTCGGCTTCTGCCAATACCACCAGCGCACGATTTTCGGCCACCTGAGCCTTCATTAACTGTTCCTGGGCGATCGCCTCGGCCCGCTTCTTCTCCGCAGCAGCGCGGGCGACACGCGTATCTGCCTCCGCCTGGTCTGCCTGCAAACGAGCACCGATGTTCTCACCGACATCAACATCAGCAATATCGATAGAAACAATTTCGTACGCGGTTTGCGCGTCAAGGCCGCGACTCATCACGTTTCTGGTGATCATATCTGGATTCTCCAGAACCGCCTTATGCGTGTCCGCTGAACCAATCGAAGAGATGATACTTTCACCGACCCGGGCGATTACCGTGTCCTCGGTTGCCCCTCCAATCAGCTGTTCCAGGTTGGTCCGCACCGTCACGCGTGCCCGGACACGTAGCTCGATGCCGTCCCTGGAGATCGCGCTCAACGTAGCTTTACCACTGCGCGCCGGATCTGGACAGTCAATAACTTTTGGGTCCACGCTTGTTTTCACTGCATCCAACACATCGCGACCGGCCAGATCGATCGCGGCAGCACGATCAAAATCCAAGTCCATCTTCGCTTTCTGCGCTGAGATAATGGCCGCAATCACCCTCGGGACATTCCCGTTTGATAACGCGTGGGCTTCCAACCTTTTCGTCGTAATTCCATTCACACCATCAAGAGGCAAACTGGCTTGCCGGGCTTGAATCATCGCATTCACGATCTGCGTCGGACTGAGTTTGAGGAAATGCATCCGAATCAAGGCCCAGGGACCAATCGGCACTTGCGATGTGACCGCAGTCAACCAAAGTCTGCCATAAGCCAGGACAAACAAAGAGCCTGCACCAAACACGACCACACCAAACACGACGGCGACACCAAGTAAAATTGGCATATGATCTGTATCACTTTCCACGAACGGATGATCGAGAAATTCCAATCGAGAGTGCCACACCACTCAGGCAAGCTGAAACCACCCTGATGGTGCAACCCGAAAGCACAATACCTTCCACCGCATCTGTGAGACCGCATCATAACGGATGGAATTCGGGTCCAACAAGTCTCCGCAACTGGAACTCCAGCGAGTCCCGGGCCCATGGCAGGAGCGACAATGCGCCAGCCAGGCCTGAGGATTACCTGGCGATGACGCAATCCAGAAGGACGTAATTCAGAACGCTGTGCAACGCGCTACCTTTGCGCGTCAGTCCTGTTCCTTGAGCGTGAACCAACTCAAAGTACCCAAACCTGCGGCACTGAGGACAAACGCAATGTCCAGGAAGAGAGACGCCTGCTTGAAGGGCGCAAGCCCAGGACTGATGAACCCGAGCACAAGATCCAGGAAAAACAGGAGAAAGACCAGGACCGCAACCGCGATGCCGGCCATACACAACACTTTCGCGACATTTAACGACATACAGACGATCCCCGGATATTG
>PBOG01000273.1 GCA_002724245.1 Planctomycetaceae bacterium | reverse complement strand
ATTGAATCAGACATCACCCACCGGCTTTCTGGAAAATGGGTTCCGCCTTGGCCCACAGCGAACACCGCTACGACATCCCCCTGACCAGGTGCTCCTGCGCGCGGCGGTAACCGCGGCAAAACTCGCCTGTGGAGCGGTCGACAGATCATCCCCGTACCGGGCCGCAGAGAGGCCAGAATTCAACGAGGAGAGCGCGTCGAGAACCGGTTGCAAACGATCCAGACGCCAGTCATTGCGATACGCGTGGTCCATGGTGCTCTGGTGATTACGATCGAACCAGGACACCCAGCAAACCAGGCCTGCCGTGGCGTCACTCGTCAGAATCGCATCCGTAAAGCCAGAGCTTGCGCCATTCAATCAGGTTGGGCTGGCGTGGCGTAAAGATATCGAGAATCAGTATCGTTATGTTTTACTCCCCCGCCCGGCCCGGTCAATCACCCACCAAAGAAAATCTTTGGATCAAACGGCCAGGACGCCGCGCTACGCTCCGCACAAAATACACCGGTCGGAGACGCTAAACCTGTAAATCAAGTCTGTATCTTTTCACCCATTTCGCAGCCCTTACTGCCGAACATGGCGCCGTCGCGAAGATACCTCTCCGACGAGTGCGACAGGCAACACCCCCTTCGATGGCCTGCTGACATCAACTTCCCCAGGAATGGCAGGGTCAGGATGCGATGCGACGCCTTCCGAAGATCGGCCAGCCTCACTCCAACCTCCGGGGCGCCGATCGTTAGCGAATCAAAGCCAGACCAGGGAACGCCAGTCGCACCAGCCAATGACCAGACAAACCCGCCCAGAAGTCGCCAGCACTTTAACCTGACATGGGGATCAGCGGATCCAGGCAGGGAAAACAGAGCGGACCGCAGGTGACCCTCACTTTACCTGCTGTGAATCTCTTGCCGTCTCCAAGTGCGTCGTACAGACCGCGGGATCGGCTGCCATCTGGCATACCGGTGTCAGTTCTTCTTGTTTTTTTTCCTGGGTGGCTGCAGTAATTTGCCCAGTACCTGATTGACCTCGGCGAAGCAATCTTCTGGCGTCAATTTCCCGAAAGGTTGGTCCGGATATTTGGGCACGGGCGTACCGGGAGGCAAACTCCACGCACATTGCTGCTTTCCCCACCCGAGCGTCACCAGATGTGGTGTTTTGCCCCGGTAGGTACCCAGTCGCACAGGCAGCTCCTTCACCTGTGCGTGCGCCAACACATCCGCGAGACGCTGCAGTTGACGAACTGTCAATTTCCCAGTGCGATCCGGCTTGCGGGCAATACGACCGGCAACCTGTCTGCGATCCCAGGCTCCGCTGGGCCGCACGGACCAGAGCGTGCCCTGGGGTCCAGCAGTACCCACCTGCACGTCCCTGAGTACCAACACCGCCTTGAGTGTTCCATTCTTGTGAAGATACTTCTGCCGTGGAAACTGTGCCAGGACGAAGGTGGTGCAAAGCATGGGCAACGTAATACCCAGTAAAGACAGAGGCCACAAACGCCGGGTCTGGGACTGCTGGCAAGACGTTACTGTCGTGGCGTGCCGTCGTTTGTCTGGTCCATTCATGACCAGACTCTGTCCAAACATCGCCGCCCGTTCTCGTGCGCCTCGCATGTCTGGTTCCTCCGCTCGCAGGCCTTGATCTTTCTCTCCGAACGCCCGACCGCATTTTAGACTGCTGGCGTTTGTCCAGCCAGGCAGCCCAGCACACCGAAACACGACGCCAAACCAAGCGAAACCAATGGAGCCACCGTTACTTCCCTAACCTTTCTAGTGTCAGGAAGCAGCAGTAACGGGCGTTATCGAATGCGCCATCATCCTTCTGCGGCCAGATCAGCGGCCACGGTTCGCCCGGGTTCAGATCAATGGCAGTACTATTCCAGCGACCTCTAGCCGCCTGGAAGTCGTCACGACCGGTGAACTCCTCAAAGTACAACACGCCGGCGTCCTGGCTGGCCCCCTTCCACGCCAGCCAGATGGGTGTGTTGGCAGGAATCCGAACACCTGTTGGATGCGAGAGTGTGACCCAGCCAGATTTCCCTAGCGGAGTCTGCCCGAAGTCAAACAACAGTCGAGATGCCGACGCTACCTGTGGTCCCTGCTCGAGGCTGCCACCGACATAGACCGCCAGTCTGGCGGCTGCACCTTTATTGTGCGGAATCATGATCGACACTGACTTGAGTAAGGTATCGTGATCGCGTGGTGACAAACCACCCATGGCCCGCACATGCATCAGGTGCGTCGCCGCTCCTTCGGAATACGGTTTGCCCCAGCGTGTTTGCCCAGCAACAAGCTTCGGCAGATCGATCGGCTCAACCCGCAAAGCGGAGTTATCGAACGTCACCTCGCGACCTTTTGCGCGAATCGTGATCCGGCCACTCCAATATTCGGAGCTCATCCAGGACGATGCATGCAGCATCCTGGTCAGTGGCTGCCGCGCGTCTCCGTTGACTAGCAGGCGCATCGTCTGCAAGTCGACGCGGACCTGATCGCCATTCAGTGTCGCTGCGTGCACCTGGCCATTCCGAATCACAGGCATCGTCAGCGCGCCGACGAACTCCGACGCGTCGTGGAACCGCGCCAGATCCGACACTTGAAAAACATGCCAGCCACCTTCCAACATGACATGCGCACACAGTCCACGTCCCACCTGAAACAAATCCCACCCCTCCACGTTTTGCGAAGCGAGGCCATGGCTGGCCGACAAATCCCCGGCAGCGATAACCCACTCGCGATGCTGGACTACGCGATCCGCAGTATAGGTATAACTATTCGCACCGGCCTCAAGATCGGCGTCGGTGAGACGTGTCCGCAGGACCTGTTCCGGCCTCTCCGGAAACAGGACACTCATGAACCTGGGGCGGGAATTGGACGAAACACTCATTTTCCCGGCGTGCGGAAGGTACTGTAGTGACCCTAGTGAAACATGCGGAGTGTTGTAGTAGTACAGTACTTGTTGCGAACGCGGATTCCCCGCAGGCGCATTCTGAAATGGATGGCCGCCGGCAGCACGGCGCCCTGTGTAGATTACTTCCGGCTGACTGGCAATTTCGTCCAGTAGCGCGCGGACAATGGGATGCGGAGTCAGTCGCAGCGTTGCCAGAAACATCGCTTCATCCTGATTCAATCGCGGGTCTCGACCGTTTCCATAACCGTCGCCCGCGGGCAGCAAACCACCTGACTGCGCAAAATCAAATCGCGGCTGCCCCACTCCGAAGGCCAACCACACAGTGGGTAGAAACGAGTCGTAACGGTTGTCGTCCAGATAGTCACAGCCGCGCTGACGCCCATACGATCGCATTCCCGGTCCGCCGAGATACCCACCGACCGACATCAACGCCCGCTCCGCCAGCAGAACATTGAACAAATCCGCTGCACCACGACGGAGATCCTCATCAGGTGCGTGACATGCCAGTACCAGCAGTGGATTGGAGTAATGCAGTTGATAACGATGCGAGCCCCATTCGTAAAAGCCGCGTTCGAATCGCCAGGCAAGCGAACGTTTCAACTCGTTGAGGTGCGCGTCCAATGGCCGGCCGCGCAACTGCTCCGAAAACAGGCCGAGAGTCAGGTGCATCAGATCGTGATTCTCGGTAAATCGAGGTGGCCAATACGCTGCTTTGCTGATGCCATTACGTCGATCCATGGGCCACGTCCGGATGATCTCGGCAAGGTGCTCCTTGGCGCTACTTGACAAACGACTGGTCTGGCCAAAGTCAAGCAAGGTCTTGAGCAACCGTATCCCCATAAAATCCGCATCGAACGTCAGCTTGACCGTCTGGAAATAGCGACTGGCTTTATCGACGTCACGGTTCAGAAATAGCCTGGCCTGATTCAATGACCACGCGCGGCCATCAAGCGGCTTCATGCCCGACTCAAGCTTGCCAAATTCGTCGATGATCCACTTCAAGTACTCGGCTCGACGGCCGCCAATCTCTCCTTCCCAGGACGTTTCCGCACCTCTTGCTGACACACAGTAAAGTCCCCCCAGCAATACCAGCCAGGTGAGTGTGCACCAACACCGCTGTCTGCGAGCCCGATTCATGCCAACCACTCCGTCTCCAGGAACGCGAACCATCAACAGGCCACTGCTGCCGTTCCATCTGCAGGCCAATTAATATGATGGGCAAACCGCAGCCTCTTCGACAAGGTGATGGGTGGTTCCAGTCCACGCCCGTTACCGGGTTTGTAGTTCCCCATAAACGACACCTTCTCAGGCAACTGCCGTCAGAGCAAACACGGCGAAGTCGATCAACTCACTGACATCGCTTGATTGTCAGTAGTGCAAATGCGGTACCGTACTGTTGGTGGTAGTTGTAGAGCGGGTAGTCCCACCAGGACCCGTTCTTCTCCTGCCGATCCAGCATCAATTTCGCCAGTAACGGCTTGTAGGGCCCTTGGTCCGATGCAGGCAACTGTGCCAGCGATACGGCCGCGTAATAATGACCGAAGTAGTAAAAATATCCCGCCACTTGCATCCACGATTCGTGTGGAATCGGGCGTTTACGTCCGATGTCCAGCCAACCATTGCGAACGTACAACCGGTAGAGCCAATTCTTCACGACGTTATCCGTGATCGTGTCGTCTCCCCAGGCACGCAGGGCGGCATTGCAACATTGCGTTCTCCCCAGGCTGCCACCCGGCCGATTGATGCCACGCATCGGTTGCCGATTGAGATACTCACCGTAGAGATAACTAAAATCCCTCTTGCGCTGACGATTGATTGCCGCGACGGCCCGGTCCACGATCTTCTGCGGTGGTTTGATGCCCACGTCGCGCGCCTCGGCAAAGGCAATCAACACGGTCCCGTTGACAAAACTGATCGAACTTGATGTGGGTTTGCGTGCCTGGTAGCGAAAATCGTAGTAACCCCAACCTCCATCCACCGACTCGTAACGTGTCAGCATCTCAAACTGTTTCTGGATCAGGTCATCCATCTGCTTGACCACAGCTGCATCTGCGACCCGACGAGCCCGCAATCGCACCAGAGCCTGAATCGAATACGCGTGCCCCCAGATGTTGTACATGGCGTCTCCGGTCGCGCGCCGCAAGCTGCCGAGATGCTTCAGCAACCACGTTTCTGCGCGGTCCAGCGCAACACTAACCTCCCTGTTACCTGACTCGTTCTCGGCCAGTGCCGCAATGCAAAGAGACGTCGTTCCAGCACGAAATGCGTGATGCGCGCCGGGAACCGGCGCGTAAACATTCAACCCCTTGGTTTGCGTCGCCGAACCCCAGGATCCGTTCCGATTTTGCACCGTGAGGAGAAAGGCGACCCCGCGATCAATCGATGTTTGAATCTGCTCCTCCGTAGGAGCGTCAAGCTTTGGCAACGTTGGCGGCCGGGAAAAATCGAGTGGGTCGGCGAGAATTCCCTGACGCGGACCGGCGCGCTCTTCCGCGTCAACGGGAGAGACCGCGACCACCAGCAAAATCCCCAGCAACACGCGATCGCAAACCATAGTCATCACTCAAGAAAAGGCCGTACAACTGTTCCTGCTGGCTCGACAACGTCCTATTTGAACTCTACATCGCACGCCATGCCAGCCGCGACCGCTGGTTCATTTCCGTCCAAACGGACGTTCACGACGCAGTCGTGCTTGCCATTGGACATAGGAATCAACGACACCGACTTGACGGTGATCTCAAGCTTTCGATCCGGGAACGCCTTTGGCGACGCAGTCCCTTTACCACCGGGTTTCACGTGGCGTAAAGCCGACTCAGGCAAGTCGACGCGAATCTGCAGCGCGCGTGGGTTAACCAGCGTCACCAGCACTTGTTTATTCGTCACGGTCGTCTCGGCAGCCAGCGAACTGGGCTTTTCCCCCAGCTTCCCGCGCGAAAGTGTCCCGTGGTAGACCACGCCGTCCGTGGCAGCACGCAAGACCATCTGCTTGCGATCTGATCGCATCTTATCCACATCCTGTTTCTGTTTTGCAAAGGCCTTTCTCCCCTTGGCCGCTTCAATCTCTTTGCGTTGACGGGCCAGATCAAGCCCGCGCCGTGTCTTGTCAAATTGCAACAAAGCCCGCGCGAGCGTGTCATCCTGTTGCTCCTGTTCACGAGGAATCACCTGTTCCAACGATCGCGACGCTGTAATCTCGGCGACTTTGAGCCGGAACTGCGCGCTCTCGACAGAACGTTTCGCCCGTTTCAATACGATCTCTTCCGATTCTTCTGTCAGCTCGTCTTCCTGGTACATCTTTTCGAGCTGTTTCAGCTCTTCCATGGCATTTTCCAAGGAGGCTTTTGAGGACTTGAGATTGAAACCCGTGGAGGCAATCCGCTGGTCGCGATCCACCTTGATAAAATTGTCGTACGCCTGCTGTGCATCGCGTTTGGCGCGCTGGGCCACGGCGAGATCAAGCGTCTGGATCTTGAGAAACTGTTGATGGGTGAAGTCCGCTTCCTGTTGTTTGAGTTCGGCAAGGCGCAGCGCCGTTTCCGCATCCTCAACTTGCTTGTCAACATCATCGGTCTTGAACCAGACCAGGGCCTGCCCTTGCTTCACCTGACTCCCGTGCGCAACGATTTGCTTGATCACAAGCGACGTGATCTGCTCTGTCCCCGCAGCGAGCTCCGCTGCCCCAACAGGCTCGAAGTAACCGGTTGCCGTGGCCGCTGGCTGATCCTGCTCGACAGCCGCCGCCGCTGGCTTTTTCTCTTGGGCCAGGACAACACAAGCCAAAAGCACACCGAGAGTGCCCGTCGCTACAGTCAATTGCCAATTCATGATGTATCTCACTGGGGTTTGTCTGCCGATCTATCTCACATCGCCACGGATCGCGTGCTCTATCATCGTTGTAGCAGGAGGCGAAGTCCAGTAACAAACAACAGGGCAAGGACGGGTACCACATCAATCCATCGCTACTCGCCAGCACCTCCAGCACGCAGGTTGATTCCCAGGCCTGCGCACATCGAAAAAGCAATCACGCATCCCCACCGAGCCATTACCAGAAACCACTCGACGCCACCGACCAGCTTGCATCACCGGGGTCAGGCGTCGCCAGAACACCACACACAGGTCCGCACACACGCCTTACAGCCCAGTCGCAACAGGACGGTCGTAACCAGGGAGTCGTGCGAACCCTGGCGAAACGCCCTATGATGGGACCGCTGGAACCACAACTCGCGCTGTTCCCAGGATGCGGCATCCCATGGCATCTCAATTTCGATTCACGATCTTTCTTTACCTCGCGTTCTTGCTGACAACAGCCCTCGGCACTGCGAGCGCGACGATCCGACGTATTGATCCACAACCACAACAGGGACGTTCCGCAGCCGTGGTAGTCCGCGGGCGGAGCATCCTGCACACAGGACAACTTTTTCCCGATCTGTCTGGCGACAAGATTCCTGCCCGAGATCTTCCGGACCAATATCAGGCCTTGATGGAGAACCTGGCACAAGTACTCAGGCAGAGCCAGAGTCAGAAAACCGATATTCTCAAACTGAATTTCTACGTCACACGGGCGGATACCGCGGATTACCTGCGGAATACGCTTGGCGACTGGTTCACTGCCCAGACGTTACCCGCCGTTTCCTATGTCCAGTCCCGACTGCCACTGCCGGGAGCCCTGCTGGCCCTGGATGCCGTGATTGCCGTTCAACCCATCTCCGCGGAACACCCCAAGCTCGGTCAGGTGCCCCCGACAGCCCGAGCTATCGGGGGGACAACTTATAGCGTGATGCCACGCGGTGACGTGATCTATATCTCTGGACAAGCCCAACCAGGAGATCTGTTAAAGGCGACGACGGCCACCCTGCAGGGCCTGCAGGAAACCTTACAACACCTGAAACTGGGACTGGAATGCATCTCTCATTTAAAGTGTTTCCTGGCCCCCATCAGCCGCGCGGCGGAGGTCGAGGAAAAGATCTCGCAGTTTTTTGGTGCGATTCCCAGGCCACCGGTAAGCCACGTCGAGTGGACCGCCGGATCCCTGCCAATTGAAATCGAACTGGTTGTCTATGTCGGGGCCGCAGAATCCGCTGAATCGGTTGAGAGTATTACACCTCCCGGACTTTCTCCGTCACCCGTCTTCAGCCGGGTGGTACGACTGCATGGCGACCATCGCATTTATCTCTCCGGAATGTACTCCCAGCGCGGCGGAGATGGTGCATCGCAGGTCAAGGATCTCTTTACCTCAATGCGTACGACATTGGCGGCCGCAGGAAGCGATTTTCGCCACCTGGCGAAGGCAACCTACTACGTCTCTGACGCCGACACCAGCGCCCAGCTCAACCAGATTCGGCCAACTCTCTACGATGCCGAGCGACCTCCGGCCGCATCCAAGGCACCGGTCAAAGGGGTCGGCCTGGCAGGGCGAACGATCACGATTGACATGATTGCCGCGCCGAACCCGACCGTTACAGTACCTCAGGACCCGGTCACAACCCGAGTCGTCAAGGATACGTCGACAGGGGACTTCAAACGATTTCGGCGAATGATCACCGGGCCAGGTGTCAACGAACACCCTCCCTACCAGGGCTGCACGGGGTTTGTCGGCTGGGAGGGCGTCACCCGACTGAGAAACGGGGAACTCTGGTGCACCTTCAGTGCCGGTTACTGGCACGTTTCTTTCCCCACTCCCATCGACCTGACACCGGAACTTCTGAAGCGCTACCAGGAGGGAGGTTTTCCGGCGGACATCGACGCTCCTACTGGCGGGAGAGCACTGGTCAGCCGCTCCACGGACAACGGTCAAACCTGGTCTCAGCCAATCACACTCGTCGATACACCCGGAGATGACCGTCATCCCTGCGTGGTCGAACACCCTGATGGAACGCTGGTCTGTGTCTTTTTTGTCATCGACAACTGGTATGGGTACGAGCGGCCACCCGCCGGACGGAACAAGAACAGTCGTGTTGCTTCCATCCGTTCTACCGACGGCGGCAAGACATGGAGCCAACCCATCTTCATGCCTTCACCGTTTACCTACTACGACCGTATGTGTGGCAAACCGGTCATTCTGCCTGACGGGGACATCCTGCTTTCAACCTATGGCAAGGAACACTGGCATGGCGCCGAGCAATTGGGGCTCTATCGCAGCGCTGATCGTGGCCAATCCTGGAAATTCGTCAACCGCCTGGAGGGCAGCGTTGGTGCGCTCGATGAACCGGCAGTGACGCGTGCAGCCGACGGCACCATCGTGATGATCGCACGTCCGCACGGTGAGATCGCCTTTTCAACAGATGCTGGACAACACTGGACTTCACCACGCCCATTCGGCATCCAGATGGTCGCCCCCTGCCTGATGACCCTGCGAGACGGAACGATTGTCTGTATTTTCGGCTGGGGCGGCACCGGAGGGTTGCAGATCATGTGGAGCGATGACCGCGGAAAAACGTGGACGGTCCCGGCGCGGGACCGCGGTTTCACGCTGGACAATTCGGTCTACGTCTACGGCATCGGACAGGAAATGCCCGACAACTCGATCTACGTCGTTTACTACGATCCCGCAGGACGCCAACGGAAGACCGCAATCTGGGGATTGCGGCTGAAGATCAACGCCGATCGACGGGGCATCCATTTCCTGCCGGTCGAATGAGTCCGGCACCGGACCAGATAATGAACGTGAAACAAAACACGCCCTGGAGTTTTCCTGCGAACGCACCAAGCATCGGTGCGCTGAAACGCGTTTCCGTGAACCGGCGTGAACCGCCAAAGAGAAACCGCGAACGAATATGAACTGGGCTCAAAGTCTTTGCTACATCGGATTGGCCAGTACGCTCTATATGACTGGCATCGTTTGGTTTGCGCAGATCGTTCACTACCCACTCCTGGGACGCAACAAGGACGACTCTTTTTCCGATTTCGCTCGCGAATATCAGCGTCGTACGCTGTGGGTTGTCACACCTGGACTGGCTGGCGAACTGGCCAGCGCCACTCTCCTGGTGATTATTGCTCCGCAGCTGACAAGTTGGCTGGGCATGT
The DNA here is from genome assembly GCA_002724245.1 of Planctomycetaceae bacterium. Taxonomy (GTDB): domain Bacteria; phylum Planctomycetota; class Planctomycetia; order Pirellulales; family Pirellulaceae; genus UBA9264. Next base: position 5,673 of record PBOG01000273.1, on the reverse strand, counting down.
TGTTACTGGTCGCAATCTGGCTGCTCACACTCCGTTTCCAGATCCCGCAACACCTCGCCTTGAAGCGTGGCTACTCTGAGCAAATCCATCGGCACCTTGTCCAGGGTAATCTCGTTCGTTCTCTCCTCTGGACAATTCGTGCGGGTGTCATGATCTGGACGACAATCGTCTTTTCGGCGGGCTAATCGCATGCCACATCCCGGTACTTTGCTCGAGATTTCTGACTTGATTGTCGATTTCGACCCCACCACGTTGCAGCGGATCCCCGTGCCACAGGATACCGTCACCCAGCGTCTCCGAGATAATGGACAACGGCGGGCAGCGGACATCGTCGCAGCTATGCCGACATCCGGAGCAATGCTGGAAACTGAATTTGTGGATCAACTGCTGATTCGAGTTCACTGCGAAATGCAAAGGCTGTCAGAGGAATTCCAGCATGGCCGGCGTGTGCTGGAATTACTCTTGCCCATGCTTACGGCGTTGCGGAAACAGGGAGTCAGGCCACCCTTTCGCGTCGTCGACATTGGTTGTGGCACCGGGTATGTGATTCGCTGGCTGGCAGCGCATCAAGCAGAACTACCGGAACATGTCGAGCTACTCGGCGTTGACTTTAACAGCGCACTGGTAGCGCGCGCCACCCAATTGGCTGCGGCGGAAGATTTATCGTGCAGCTTCCTGGCGGACAACGCATTTACCCTGGAGCAACCCTCGACCATTTTTCTCTCGACGGGCGTGATCCATCATTTTCGTGGTACAGATTTAGCAGCTTTCTTCCAGCAGCACGCCCAGACAGGTGTTCAGGCATTTGCGCATTTCGATTTCCAGCCGACGGTTTTCGCCCCGATTGGCGCCTGGCTCTTCCACTGGATTCGGATGAGAGAACCACTCTCACTGCACGATGGCGTTGTTTCCGCACGGCGCGCGCATCATGCAACGCGGCTGCTGGAGGCTGCTAGGAATGCCGAGTGTTTTCGCTGTGGCATGTACAGTCGCTGGGTGACCCCTGGAATTCCTCGCGTGATGCAAGCCGTCGTCGGTATTCGCGATCAACTTGTCGATGGTTTCCGTCAGGCACTGGGTGTACGTGATCGGAGGCTAGAAGAGCTATCATGACAGCGCTCATTTGTGTCATGTACGTACTGGTCACACTGGACGCGGCCTTCAGCGGAATCTGTGCGGCTTCGGGACGCAACGCGCTAATTCGCAAACGCGGATACTATCTGCGATCCATGTGGCACGGCACCCTCTGGGGCCAGGCTGCCGTCCTGTTGGGGCTGGTGCTCGTCACGGTTACGGTGCAGTTCTCGCCGAACAGACTACAGGCGATGGCAGAGACGCAGGCTGCAGGATGGCGCATGGCAACCGTCTATTCCATCTATGCCGTTGTCGTTATGTCCACCTTTCTCATTCGGGCCTGGCCGTCCGTCGATGTCCGTTCGATCACCAGCACGGTGGGCTTTGGCCCGCTTACTTTAATCCGTCCCGTTGTGATCATACTCGGAATTGTATATGCCGCGTTCTCCAGACCGGGGACGTCGATCCTCGCAGTCACAATCGCACTCGGCTTGATGATGATTCCGTTTCGTGTATTCCTCAACGTTGTCTTCGCACGCCTGCCGGTGTACGGCGATCCCTGTGGGACAAGTCAAGAAGTCACCACAGATCCATGACCGAAGGTACGACTACCCGCCCGAATTCCCGCTATCTCACAGAACTTGCTCCGCCGTCCATTCGCATCAATACACTCTCTCGGTCAATCGAGTTCGTCGCAGTGGCTTGGGTCTGCGTTGTTCACATTTCGACAATTTGCCATGCTTCTCTTTTACGGAGTACACTAGACAACCGCGTCACCCGACAGCGAACTGGTGACGCGAGAGACGTTCCTGGTGGTGACCCTTAAGTCTCAGTCGCACCAGGCCATTTGTAGAGCGCGCACGAGGCGCCGTATCCGTCGCTTCAATACGCACAAATCACAGGGTTCAACCACAATGACCAAGTCGCGTTGCGCGACCGTTTCTTGGATTGTTGGGTTTCAGATGTGCTATTGCGCCTTGGCCGCGGGCAATGACGATACTGGCACCAACGAAACGCATCCCAAAACCCACTGGGCCTTTCAGCCTGTACGACAACCGACGGTTCCGCGCAGCCATCTGGCAGCGGCGCGAACCCCGATCGACGCGTTCGTTTTGCGCCAACTTCAACAGGCTGGCTTGTCCCTTTCGCCACGTGCGGATCGCCGGACGTTAATCCGACGCCTCAGCTACTCCGTCACTGGCTTGCCTCCCACGCCGCACGCTGTTGACCGATTCATCAATGATCCAGCTCCAGATGCCTATGATCGGCTGGTGGACAGGATGCTCAAGTCCCCGCAGCACGCGGAACATTGGACCAGGCTCTGGCTCGACGTGGCTCGCTACTCTGACACGAAAGGTTACGTGTACGGCCGCGAGGAGCGCTTCTGGTCCCATGCCTGGGCCTACCGGGATTGGGTCGTCAACGCGTTGAATCGCGACCTGCCCTACAACCGGTTCCTGCTATTGCAACTGGCCGCTGATCAAATCGTCAAACAGCCCGCCAGCCTGAACCTGGCTGCCATGGGGTTCGTCACGGTAGGTCGTCGATTCCAGGGTATCGAGCGCGACATCCTCGACGATCGAATCGATGTCGTTACGCGCGGAACGATGGCATTAACCGTGAGTTGCGCGCGGTGTCACGACCACATGTACGACCCGATCCCCACCGCGGACTACTACGCACTCTACGGTGTTTTTGCCAGCAGCCAGGAAGAGCTGGTACCGATCGGCGATCCTGAAATCGGTGGCGCCGACTTCCAGCAGGAGTTGCGCAAACGTCGTCAGGCCGTCCGCACCAGGCTGGCAACCCTCCGTGACGAAGCCTCCCAAAGATCCCGGGAACGGGTGGCAGACTATTTGTTCGCCCAGACCGAACTTGAGAAGTACCCCGCCAGTTGTTTCGACCAGATCTTCTCCAAGACCGACCTGCTTCCAGGATTTGTTCACCGCTGGGCAGACTTTCTGCGAAAAGCCAAAGAACGGAACGACCCGATCTTCCTCCCCTGGCATGCCTACGCGTCCCTGTCCACAACGGGGTTTGCCGAAGCAGCGGCCCAATTGACGGTGGACAATCAGGCCGTTCATCCATTGGTCGCAGCAGAGTTTCGGTCCCCCCCCGCATCCATGCGCGACGTCGCGGATCGTTACGGTCGCGTGCTAGCCGATGTCGATCGGCCTGACGCGGCTGCGCTACGACGTCTGCTGTTTGGCCCCGATGCGGTGGCCGAGGTTCCCGACCTTCCGATCGTCCACTCGCAATCCTATTTTGATACTGACTCGATCACGGAGCTCTACCGGCTTGAGGGTGAGGTGTATCGCTGGCTCATCCGCTCCAACGTCGAGGCACCGCACGCGCTGATCCTGCGGGACCGTCCCACCGCTGTGACTCCCAGGATATTCATTCGAGGAAACCCTCTGCGACGCGGCGACGAGGTGCCCCGCCGGTTTCTTAAGGTTCTCTCCCCCAAAACACACCCGGTCTTTGAACGGGGCAGTGGACGTTTAGAGCTGGCGAACGCCATTGTCGCCCCTGAAAACCCGCTGACCGCCCGCGTTCTGGTGAATCGCGTCTGGGCACATCATTTCGGGCGTGGTCTGGTCGACACCCCAAGCGATTTCGGGATCCGCGCGTCACCACCCTCTCACCCGGAATTGCTCGACTGGCTGGCCGCGCGCTTTGTGTCCGAGGGATGGCATCTGGGGAACTTGCATCGCTGGATTTTGTTGTCCGATACGTTCCAACAATCGTCACACGGCCACCTCGACCCGAAAATTCAGAAGCGAGCCATTGCGAACGACCCAGACAACCGGCTTTTGTGGAGAATGAATTTGCGACGTCTGAGCTGGGAACAGTTTCGTGATTCGATGCTGGTCGCGGCGGAAGAACTGGATCTGAAAATGGGCGGCAAACCGGTCAACCTTTTCCAGGCGCCCTACCCGCAACGAAGAACACTGTACGGGCTCGTCGACAGGCAGTTCCTTCCCAGCCTGCTGCGGACCTTTGACTTTGCCAGCCCGGACCTGCACACTCCCAAACGAACCGAAACCACGGTCCCCCAGCAGGCACTATTCTTCATGAACGATCCCATGGTTATCGATCGCGCGCGTGCGATCGCCCGTTCAATACGTCTTGGAGGGGGCACCCGCGACGCACAACTAAGTACGCTATTTCGTCGCGTGTGGCAACGTGAGCCAACCGACAGGGAACGGAATGAAGCCAGGCAGCTGCTCTCGGCAGCATCTGGTGGAGCAGTTTCCCGGCCGCGCTCTACGGTAGCCGCCTGGCAATACGGCTATGGCGCCTACGACGCGCAGTCCCAGCGGGTGTCTGGCTTCTCGCCGCTGCCACATTTCACGGGCTCGTCATGGCGCGGCGGTGAGGCATATCCAGATGCCCGACTCGGCTGGGTCCAACTGACCGCAGAAGGTGGCCACCCTGGCAACACGCCCAGCCACGCCAGTGTACGACGCTGGACGGCCCCCAGACCAATGCGTCTTTCCATCGTATCACGGCTGGTGCATGAACCTGCCCAGGGCGATGGAATCCGGGCCCTGATCATCAGCTCACGAGCTGGACTCCTCGCCCAGGCGAACCTCCACCAGGATGCGATCGATCTCAACGTCGGTGCGCGGCAAGTAGCGACCGGTGAGACGATTGACTTCGTGGTCGACATTCGCAAAACCCTCAACTACGACCAGTATCTCTGGTCGGCCACGCTGCAGGATCAGACGAATACCAGCGCTGACCAGGCGGCTCCCGCAACGTGGAACTCACGAACTGATTTTACACCTTCACAACGAGCCTACCTCGATGCCTGGGAACAGCTCGCACAAGCGTTACTCTGCTCCAACGAATTTATATTCATCGATTGAGGATTCCCGGATGCCCTCCCTGCCTCCCAGAACGCACCCCCTGTCTCGCCGGGATCTGTTGCGCCGCTCCGGCATGGGGCTGGGTACTGTTGGCCTGGCGGGACTCCTCGCCCAGGATGGCCTGCTGGCAGCGCCGCGCGTCAACCAGAACAACCTGCTGACGCCGCGACAACCGCATTTCCCAGCCCGTGCCAAACGCGTTATTCACTTCTTCCTCAATGGCGGTCCCTCACATGTTGACACCTTCGACCCGAAGCCCGAACTGACCCGTCAGGATGGCAAGCTGTTGCAAAAAACGTTCACGACCGAACGTAAAACAGGAGCCGCCTTTGCTTCCCCTTTCCGATTCCGCCGTTACGGCGAATCGGGTATCGAGGTCAGCGATCTCTTTGCCCGTACCGCCGAACACGCTGACGATATCGCGGTGATCCGTTCGATGTACGCACAGGTCCCGAATCACGAACCCTCCTTGATGCTGATGAATTGTGGTGACTCATTGCAGGCCCGTCCCAGCTTCGGAGCCTGGACACTGTACGGATTGGGGACCGAAAACGAAAACCTGCCGGGGTTCATCGCGATGTGTCCCGGGGGCTTGCCCATCAAGGATAGCGAGAACTGGCAGGCCGCCTTTTTGCCGGGAGCCTATCAGGGAACCTACATCGATCCATCCAAAAAGAAACTCAGCGATTTGATCGCCAACATCGAACCTCGGCACATTACAGCCGTT